>CAZYHO010000319.1:0-6056 GCA_964647495.1 uncultured Akkermansia sp.
ACTTGCCTGCGAAACAATAGAGGCGGGGAGCGCCGCGTGCTCGGATTCGCCCGGGAAACACGATCCCGGTCCCCGATGGAACGAGCGCTCCATGTGGATGGAGCGAACGCTCTATTCTGGTGGTCTGCCGGGGTCGGGATGGAGAGGAAGGGGGGAATGAAAAAAAACAATTGTGTCGTATACCATTGAGGACAAATTAATTATGACTCAATCGAATTTTCATGGCACGGCTCCCGCTCTATTCCCGCCCCGTGCCCACGAACGTCGAATGGCGATTGCTGAGCATCGCAACCAAACCAACCAACCACACCAACCCACAACCGCCCGCGAGGGCGCCACAACCATGACCACCGTACCTCTGACCCGTGATGAAATCGAAGACATCGTCGTCAACAACGCGCTCAAGCATGCGCAGTACCGCGAGGCCCTGATCAAGAACCCGAAGAAGGTGATCGAAACCCAGCTCAACAACAAACTTCCCGACGGCCTGAACGTGAAGGTCATCGAGGAAACCGGCGACACGATCTACGTGCGCCTGCCGCACCGCGTCACGGAAGGCTCGGAACTTTCCGATGCGGACCTCGAGCAGGTCGCCGGCGGCAAGGGATTCGGCAGCGATGACACGCAGACGACCACCTACAACTGCAATAACTCGCGCGGCGGCTTCAATACCCGCAACGAGTTCAGCAGCGAGGTGTCCCTCCTGTAAGCAAGATCCCCGCCCACCGCGGTGTGCGCCACCCCCTCGCGAGGGGGTGGCGCCTTTCATGAACCGCGCATTCTTCGCCGCTCATTTCACCCATGACCATGACCCTGCCAGAGCGCCCGGTCGCGCCCTGCGTCGAATGTGGCTCCGAGACCGCGGTTCCGCCCACAGACTTCGGGCGCCGATCGGGCAGGATGGCGGACGTGGCGCGCCGGGCCGCCGGATTGGAGGCTCGCCTCCACCCGCACACGGCCATCGCCGCTTCAGGACCGAACAGAGGCCCTGCGGAATCGGCCGCCGACCAGGCCGCCGCCGATCCAGCCGCCGAGGCGCGTTGGACGATCTGGCTGGAGGCGGCGGCCGGCGGCGATGACTCACTGATGGCGCGTCGCCTCGAATGGGACGGCCTGACCATCGATGAGGCGCGCCACCGTCTGGGCGCTTCCGGTTTTCCGCCCGCGGCCGAAGAAACCGGCTGGATCCGGTTCCTCGAGCCACTCGACGAGGCATCCGCGCCTGGTCCGCTCGCCGCGGCGGTGGACCAGGCGGTGTCCGCCGCGCATGCCGTGCCGTTCGCGGCGGCCTACATCCCGTTTCTGGTGGCGGCCACCGCTCCGCTCCAGGACGCCGTGGAGCGACTGGGCGGTCGGCTTCAGGCGCACGCCCTGGCGGATCTCGTGACCGGCCTGCTGGGCGAACTCTCGCGCCTGGCAGGGCGGGTGCTCGCCTCGGAATTCGCCGAGTCGCTGAGCCGCCGCGGCCTCACTGCCGACCCGCAGCGCCGCGCGGAGTATGATGACTACACGGCAGAGTTCGCCACCAAACCCCTCGCTGCCGGCGGCGGATGGGATTCGATCTGGACCACGTACCCGGTCCTCGCCCGGCTCGTTTCCACGACCTGTCTGGCCTGGACCGCCGACACCATTCTGTTCCTCGATCGGCTCGCGGCGGATTGGGACGCGGTCGGCCGGCGTTTGATTCCCGAAACCGGCGAGCCCACGCCCGTCCCGCCAGCCGTGTCCCGCCTCGGCGGCGCCAATGCGGATCGTCACGGAGGATCGGCCGCGGTACGCGTGCTCGACTTCTTCGACGGCCGGCGGCTCGTGTACAAGGCGCGGCCGCTCGACCTCGAGGCGGACTTTCACAAACTGCTGCGGGCGCTGGCGGCGGCCGGGCTGCCCGATGCGCCGCCGGCTCTTCTTGTGCTCACGCGGCCGGGTTACGGATGGATTGAATTCGCCGAGCATGCCGCGGTCGCGGACGACGACGCGCTCGACGCCTGGTTCCGTTCGGCCGGCTCGCTTCTCTGCCTGCTTCACGTGCTCGGCGCCACCGACGGCCACATGGAAAACATCGTGGCGACGCGGTCAGGCCCCATTCTCATCGACGTCGAGACACTCCTTCAACCGCGGCGCGGCTCCGCCGATTCCGCGACGCCAGGCACGTTCGCGCAAGCCGCCACCCGGATTCGGGACTCGGTCCTGCAAACCGGGCTGCTCCCGCTGTGGCAATCCGGCCGCCAGGGCAGGCCGTTCGACATCGGCGGCCTGACCGGCGTCGGCGGCTACGAAAGCCCCGTCCTCCATCCCGCCTGGGAATACGTCGGAACGAATGCCGTCCGCCCGGCCTGGCGCCGCGCCGTGGCCCGTGGCTTGCGCAATCTGCCGGTCCTCGGAGAAACGCGCCATGCCGCCGGCGCGCACCTGCCGGAGCTGGCGGCAGGCTTTTCCTCAGCCTGGCGGTTTTTGCAGGCGCACCGCGGCCTGTTGTCCGGCGCGCTGGCGACGTGGGCCGCCGCACCGCTGCGTGTCCTGATTCGCCCGACCACGCACTACGCCACCCTGCTCGAACGCTCGCTCGCGCTCGAGGCGCTCAAGTCCGGCCTCGACCGGGCCCTCCTCTTCGAAACCCTGCGCCGGCCGATGGTGCGCCAGCATGCCGTCAAACCCGCCGCCTGGACCGCCGTGGCCGAGGAGATTCGCGCCCTGGAAAACGGAGACATCCCGATCTTTTACGCGAATGCCGGCGGGCGCGACCTCGAATCCGCCGACGGACGTCCGGTTGTCTCCGGCGCCTTCGGCGAGTCCGCCGTGCAGGCGACCTTGGCGCGGCTCGGCCAGCTCACCGATGCCGAACTGACCCGGCAGCTTGAATTGATCGCCGCCGCCTTCATCGAGTCCGATGCTGCCGCCGCGCCGCCGCCGGCGCAAACCGCCGCGTTGCCGGTCGACATCGAGGCCGCGCTGGCCACGACACCCCTCGCCAGCGATGCCGGGCTCATCGCGACCGCCACTGTGCTGGGAAAACAGTTGGTCCAGGCCGCCATTCGCGGGCACGACGGATTCGTCACATGGATCGCGCCGTCGTCGCTGCACCCGGGCCAACGCCGCCAGCAGGGAGTGTCGTACTATTTATATGATGGGGCCGCCGGCATCGCGCTGTTCCTGGCCGCGCTGGCCCGCGTCACCGGCGACGAAGCCGCGCGATCGACCGCTCTCGCCGCGCTCGAACCCGTGCGCGCCGTGCTCGACGATGCCAGGGCCGCCGCCCTGATCGAGCGCGAATCGATCGGCGGATGCTCCGGACTGGCCTCGATTGTTTATGCCCTCACCGTCATCGCCGGCCTGCTCGATGAACCCGGCTTGCTCGACCGCGCCGCCCGCGTCAGCCGATACATCGACGAGACACGCATCGCGTCGGACCAGGCGCTCGACATCGTCGGCGGCAGCGCGGGCGCCGTGCTCGCCTTGACAGCGCTGCACCGCGCGGGCGGTGGGGACGAGGCGCTCGACCGCGCCATCGCCTGCGGCCGTCACCTGCTGGCCAGGGCCGAACGGGTGGGAGCGGACGGGCTCGCCTGGCCGTCGTGGCCCGACCGTTTGCTGCTCGCCGGGTACTCGCATGGCGCGGCGGGCGTGGCGGCCGCCTTGGGAGCGCTGTATCGCGCGACCGGGGACACGGCCTTCAGTGACGCCGCGCTCGCCGCGCTCCGCTACGAACGCAGCCTCTTCGACCCGGCCGCCGGCAACTGGCCGATCCTCCTGCCCTCGGGTGGCTCGCAAATCGCCTCCACATGGTGCCACGGCGCACCCGGCATCCTGCTCGGCCGCGCCGGATTGATCGGCATTTTCGCCCCGGAGGAAGACGACCGCATCCGCGCGGAAATGGACACCGCCGCCCGTGCCACGATCGCCGCCGGCCTCTCGCCGCTCGACCACCTCTGCTGCGGCGCCATGGGACGCGTCGAAATCCTGCACACCGTGGCCACGACACTCGGCGGCCACACGCGCGAGATCGCCCGCCTCGGCGCTACCCTCACAATCCAGCGCGCCCGACACCGCCGCGCTTTCTCGCTCCAGCCCGACCCGGTGCGCAACGCCGTCTTCCAGCCGGGCTTTTTCCGCGGCATCAGCGGCCTTGGCTATTCGTTTCTCCGCCTCGCCCGCCCCGACGCCCTGCCCGCCGTCCTCGCCTGGCAAACATCCCGCGACGCCGCACCGTGAATACCGACTCCGCAACCGCCGCCCCGCCCGTTTCGCCCGTCCCGCCGGACATCCGGGCGCTCACTTCCGCGGACATTCCCGCCGGCTTCTCCGGCATGACGTTTCCCCACTATCGAAAACTGCTGGAGGGCGCCGGGCATCCGCAGATCACGCCGGTCGCGCTGGCCGCCACCATCCACGGCGCTCCGGCGGGGCTCGCTCTCGCCGGCATGCCGAAATCCGATGCCACCGGCAACCCGACGCTCTTTTCGCTCTTCGTTGCCCCGGCATTCCGTCGCCAAGGCATCGCCACACGCCTCATGGAAACACTTCACGATGAAATCGCCCGCCTCGGTGGCTCCCAAATCAAAACAGTCTACATGGCGGGCAACCCGCTCGCCGAGGCCTTCGAACGCACCCTCCTGAAAACCGGCTGGGACCAGCCCAGCCCGCGCATGGCCGCCATCAAAGCCGATCTCGTCCAGATACGCGCCGCCGATCCGCCCTGGCTCCGCGAACGCCGCATCGATGGCGCCCGCTTCCAGATCATCCAGTGGGAGGATGTTACCGACGCGCAGAAAGACGAACTTCGCCGCTCCCACGAAACCGGCCATTGGATCGCCGACGACCTCGTCCCATGGAAACACGAAACCGGCTGCGACCTCATCACCTCCTGCGCCCTGCTCCACGATGGCCGCCTCGCCGGCTGGGTGATCAACCACCTCATGCCCGACGGCGCCACGCGCTTCACCTGTTCGTTCGTCCACCCGCGTCTCCAGCGTCTCGGCGCCGTCTTCTGGCTCTACAAAGAGGCTGTCGACCGCGCAGAGGGCCACGGACGCCGGTTCGGCTCCTGGACCGTTCCCCTCTATCACCCCGCCATGCACGCCTTCGCCCTCCGCTGGATGAAACCCTGCGCCGTCTATTGCCGCGAGACTTACGGCTCCCGCAAATCCATCTCCCGTTGGTCCAATTCCCGCTCATAGACCCCATCCATTCCCGCGTTCATCCTCCAGCCATTGTCATCCTTCCAATCTCATTGTTCCGTCGCCAAATCCACCGTCCCGCCACCTCGTCACCCATGGCCACACAGCCCCCCCGGCGCCGCCCCCCGCTCCTCCCGCAGATCAACCCGTTCATCTCCTGCCTCCTCGACTCCTTTTTTTTTCTCAACAACGCGCTCGAACAGGCAGAGGCCGACCCCGGCCGCGCCTTCGCGTTTGCCCGCGCCTCGACCATGCACACCGTCGCCGCGCTCCAGGCCGCCGCCAACGCGAGCCTCCGCTCGGAAGACCAGTCATGGGAACCCGCGGCCACCCTCGCCCGGAAATTCGACCGCTACCTCCACATCATCGCACAGTCCGGGCTGCCCGAGGCCGACATCGCCATCCTCCATGAACTCGAACTCGTCGGCCACATCGTCAACAGCCCGCAGGTCGTCCAGGCCCGCGCGGTCCCGCATCCGGAAAAAACAAACCTGATCGAGTTCGACCGCACCCCGCTCAAGAAAATCTCCCACCAGGCGTCCCATTGGATCCCGGCCTACGCGGGCTGCACCCTGGGCCTCGCCGCGTCATTCCTCTCCCGCTTCTATCGCGAACTCTGCGGACTCGACACCGACCGCCTCGAAATCCTCTTCGGCCTCCACGCCCGCTCCCCGGACGCTTACACCACCGCCTTCGACGAAAGCGAACTCGCCGCCCTCGCCGCCGCCCGCCGCGCCCTGCTTGCCAACGCCCCCTTCATGCGCCGCATGACATCCGAACGCTGGCGCATGAAACCCGCGGACTTCGAACTCTCCCTCTTCGACGGGTGCCCGGGGTACGCGTGAATTCAAGCGATGAGGTCGCGGATGACGCGGGAGGGCT
>CAZYHO010000320.1:0-6054 GCA_964647495.1 uncultured Akkermansia sp.
TTGGCGTTTTCAAGTGGGGTGATCCGGGCTAATCGGCACGGGTGCCCGTATTTGCCGCCCCTGACGAGCCACCGTCCGCCCCGCCGCCGGCGGGCGCGCTGCCGCGCGCGCTGCTTTACACGACGAGCGCGGGTTTTGGCGGCACCGGGCTGCATCTGACGTCGTATCAGAGTGCGTTGGCCGCGCATGAGGGTGGGGTGCTTGGGTGTGGCATCGGGTACGCCGACCGGCAATCGGTGATTCCGCGGGCGCGCATCCGGTCGTTGGCGTCGCATCCGGTGCGTCTGCTCAGCGGGCTTGGCAGTGCTCGCTACTATGGCGCGAAAAAGCGGTATCTGGACTGGATCGGCGCGCGGGAGTTGAGTCGTGGACGGTACGATTGTTTTCACAGTTGGTCGGGCGATTGCCTTCGGTCGCTGCTGGTGGCGCGGCAGCGCGGCATTCCGTGCCTGCTCGAGATCCCGACCTGGCACCGGAACAAGGGGCATGCGAAGCGGTTCGAGACGAAATCGGAGCGCGAGTTGCGGGCGCGCCGCGGCTGGCGGGCGTGGCTCGACCGGCTGCCGCCGAGCCGGCAGCAGGTGCTGCTTGAGTACGACCTGGCGGACTTGATATTGGTGCAATCGACGTTTGCGGCGGAGACGTTTGCGGCGGCCGGGGTGCCGGCCGAGAAGATCGAGATTGTGGCGCGCGGGGCGGACGTGACCGCGTTCACACCGGCCGAGCGGCCGCCCGAGGTATTTCGCGCTCTTTTTGCCGGCGCGCTGATCCGCCGCAAGGGTGTGCATCACTTGCTCAAGGCATGGCATTCGCTGGCGCTCAAGGACGCCGAACTGTGGCTGGTGGGCGCCGTGCACCCGGAGATCGAACCGGCCCTGCGCGAGTGGGCCACGCCGTCGGTCAAAGTGCTCGGGTTTTCGCGCGATCTTCCGGCCCTTTTCCGGCGGGCCAGCGTCTTTGTTTTTCCCAGCGAATGCGAAGGTTGGGCCAAGGTCACGTTCGAGGCCGCCGCGGCCGGCCTGCCGATGATCGGAACGCGTGAATCGGGCGACGGCGTGGTCGACGGCCTGACCGGCTGGCTGGTGCCGGCCAACGATCCCGAGGCGCTGGCGGACCGGCTGCGCCTGGCCCACGCCTCACGCGACCGGCTCCCGGTGATGGGCGCCGCCAGCCGCGAGCGCGTTGTCAACGGCTATCAATGGCGCCATTTTCGCTTGCGCCTGCTCCATGCGTGGGCGCGCGTGGCGGGCCGGTCCGTGCCGCCGGAGTGCTCCTGATCGACCGGCGACGGCCACCATCCATTTCGAAATCCGACTTCTTTCCTTCTCTGCGACCACACCATCCATGTCAACCGAACCCCCCACACCTCCGGCGCAAGCCACAGCATCTGCGGCCCAGGACGCCACCGCGGCGCCGGCTGTTCCCGCGAAACAGGAGAACGCCCTGGCCAGCCTGCTGCTCAACGTGGCGCTGCCGGTCACCGTGCTGAGTTACTGCAGCAAAGAGTCCGGGCTCATCGGCGTTGGGCCGAAATGGGCGCTCATCATCGCGATGGCCATGCCGCTCGCGTACCAGGCGTACGACTGGAATCAACGCCGCAAGATAAACATCTTTTCCGTGATCGGCCTGATCGGCGTTCTGCTGACCGGCGGTCTGGGGCTGCTGGAATTGAGTGCGCAGGCATTCGCGTTCAAAGAGGCGGCGATCCCTCTGCTGCTCGCCGCCCTCTTTGTCTGGACTCATCGCGCCGGGCGTCCGCTCGTCAAAGTGCTGCTCATGAACCCCGACCTCATGCATGTCGCGAAAATCGAGCGCCTCATCCGCGAGCGCCAGCAGGACCAGCCGTTCCAGCGCGTGCTCTGGCAGGCCACCCTGACGCTGGCCGGATCATTCGTCATCAGCGCCGCGCTCAACTACGGGGTGGCCCTCTATTTTCTGGAAGGCAAGACACCCGGATCCGAAGCCTACACCGCCGCGATCGGCAAAATCACCGGTTGGGGGTTCCTCATCACCGGAGTGCCCATGATGGCGTTCCTCATCGTCACTTTCCTGCGACTCCTCCGCCGCCTCCAGGACCTCACCGGTCTCTCCCGCGACGATCTCATGGTAGGGTAGTGACATATGGAGGATCATTCGCTCATGGCTTCGAAGTTGTTGTTGTGTGTCGCGGTGCTGTGCGGGATGTCGCGCACGGCAGGTGGCGACGTGTCCGGGATTGTGCGGCCCGATGACGCGCCGAAGCCGCGGCTGCCGGAGGAGACGGCGGCTTCTTTCCGGCTGCCGGAGGGGTATCGGATGGAGGTGGTGGCTGCCGAGCCGCTGATCGCCTCGCCGTCGGCGGTGTGCTGGGATGAACGCGGGACGATGTTCGTGAGCGAACTGCATGGCTACAATCTGGAGGGCCAGCTTGACATCGAGGAGTTGAACAAATCGGGCCGGCTCGACACGCAGGTCCGGCGCGTGCAGGCCGAGGAGAGGTTCAAGATTGCGGCGCAGCCGGGCACTTACGGCGTGGTCAAGCGGCTGACTGACACGGACGGCGATGGACGGATGGACCGAGCCGACGTGTGGGCGAAAGACATGCCGCCGGTCTACGGGCTGGTGGCCGCGCGCGGCGGGATTATCGTGACCGCGGCGCCGGACATTCTGTTTCTGGCGGACCGCGACGGCGACGGCGTTGCGGAGACGCGCGAGGTGTTGTTCACAGGGTTTCAGACTGGCAATCTGGAGCGCGGCATCAACGCGCCGCTGTGGTGTGTGGACGGATGGATCTACGCCGGCCGCGGTCATGCCGGCGGCAGCATCACCGGTCCGCGCCTGGAGGCGCCGGTTTCGCTGCCGGACGCGGATTTTCGATTCCGCGCGGACGGCACTGAAATCGAGCCCCTGACCGGGGCCACGCAGACGCTGGGATTCGCGCTGACAGAAGCGGGCGACAGGTTTGTGTGCGCGACGACGTCGCCCGGTGTGTTCATCGCGCCGTTGCCGGCCGTGTATCTGGCCCGCAACCCCGATGTGGCCGTGCCTCCGGTCGCGGTGCCGGTGGGTGATCGCCGCGTCTGGCAGGTTTCGCCGCCGCATCCGTGGCGGCAGAAGCGGGCGGACGACGCGGCCTACGCCGAGTTTTACCGCCGGCGGTACGGGGCCGCGGAGTCGGAGGCTGCCGGCTGGTTTACCGCGGCATGCGGATCGCTCGTTTATCAGGACGACGTGCTGTCGGGACTGCGCGGCATGTACCTGGTGTGCGAACCCGCGGGCAACCTCATCCACCGCGCGGAGATCGTGAACGATGGATCCGTGCTGCGTCTGAATCGAGTCGCGGACGATGTCCGATCTGAATTCGCCGCGAGCGACGACCCGTGGTGCCACCCGGTCCGCCTTCACCACGGACCGGACGGCAGGCTGTGGATCGTCGATTACTACCGCGAAATCATCGAAGACTACTCCGCGATCCCACGGCATCTCCAGCAGCAGTACGGGCTTTACGCCGGGCACGACCGCGGGCGTGTCTATCGCCTGACACACCGCGATGCTCCGCCCGCGCCGCCGCCCGACATGTCCGCTCTCAGCGCGGGCGAGCTGGCGAAAGCCACCGCCAGTCCGTTGCAGTGGCGGCGGGAAACGGCCGTGCGGCTGCTGGCGGAGCGGGGTGAGCGGGGTGAGGCGGCGCCCGTGCTGCGGGGCGTGCTCGCCGACCCGTCCGCAGTGCCGGCGGCGCTCATCGCGGCGCTGCACGCGTTGCAGCAATTGAACGTGCTGACTCCGCGCGACGTGACGCCTTTCGTGGGCCATCCGGCGGCGGCCGTGCGGCGGCATGCGCTGGCTCTGGGGGACCGCTGGTTTCACAGGATAGAAGGAAGGCAGCTCCTGGCCACGGCTGTCGAAGCCGCCGCGGTGGAACAGGACGAACGGACGGCTATCCAGTTTGCGCTCAGCCTGGGCGAGGCACGCGACCCGCGGGCCTTCGCCATGCTGGTCCGCTACGCGCGGGATCGACTTTCCATCCGATGGATGGACGCCGCCTTGATGTCCTCGCTTGCCGGACGCGAAAGCGACATGCTGGGCGCCCTGCTCGACGATCCGGATCCGCCCGCGCGGTTCATGGAGCCACTGGTTCGTGCGATCGCCTCGCGCGGTGACGAGGTGGAACTGGCGCGCGTGCTGGCTGTCATCAGCACCGCGTCGACCCCGCAGCAGGCGGCCTTGCTGAGCGGCCTGGCCGCCGGGCGCGCGCACGTCGTCCGTCACCCGCTCTCCGCGCCCGCGGCTGTGCGGCAACTCGCGGGGCTGGCGGCGAGCCCGGCCGCGGAAGTGCGGGAGGCGGCGAGCCGATTGGAGGCCACCTTTGCGCCCTTGCCGCCAGGTCCGGAGACACCGCCGGATCTTCTGCCACCGCCGGCCGCAGTGGACGATGCGACTTTCCGCCGGTTCACGGCCGCGCTCGCCGGACCGCGCGATGTGCCGCGCGGCCACGAGATCTTTCTCCAGGCATGTGCCGCCTGCCATCGCGTCGACGAGGAGGGCCTGCACTTCGGACCCGACCTCATGGGCGAACTCGGCGTGGCCGAGGAAACCTTGGTGCATCACCTGTTGCTGCCCAACGACCGCCTCCGGCCGGGATTCGAAACCGTTCTGGTGGTCACCCAGGCGGGCACGACCCATGCCGGCCTGCTGGACGATGACGGCACAACCAGCCTGACCCTGCGCCTGCCCGGAGGCATCGAGCACACGTTCCTGCGCAAAGACGTGAAGAGCGTCCGTCGCACCTCGGTGTCACTCATGCCTTCGTTCGCTGAAGCTCTGACCCCGGCGGACATGGCCAGCTTGCTCGCGTGGCTGAAGAGCCGGCTTCAGCCGGAGGATCCGACGCGCGTCGCGCTCTTCGACGAGGAGCCCGGGTTTGCCGCACAACTCGACGAGGGTGGCGGCGCCGCGGATGTCGTCGCGGGGCAGCCATTTTCCGGAGCGCTGTGTTTGCGCGTCCGGCCGCCGCAGCGGTACAACGCACGGCTGCCCGGCTGGCGGTTTCGCATCGTGGAGAATCCGGTGGCTCCGGACGAGTTTCGTTACCTGCACCTCGCCTGGCGCGCCACCGGCGACGGCGTCATGATCGAACTCGCCGACGACGGCCGATGGCCTGCGCCGCAGGACCCCCGCCTCCGGTTCTATGCCGGAAAAAACACGACGGAGTGGCACGCGACCGAACTCGGCGCCGAACCTCCGGCCTCCTGGCGCGAAGAAGTCATCGATCTCTGGCGGCGCGCAGGCGAAATCACGCTCACCGGCCTCGCTCCCACCGCCATGGGCGGCGATGCCTTTTTTGACCGCTTCGAACTCCGCCAGAAACCCGACGCGAAGTCCGCCGCTTCGGAAGAGGAGACAAAATAAACCCGGAAAGAAAAGCGATCCCACGAATAGCGAATACTCCGGAGGCGGCGCCGAGCGGCCCGCATAGGGTGACAGGTCCACTGTGGGGCACGCATAGGGTGACAGGTCCACTGTGGGGCACGGTCGAGAAACCGGCGGCCTTGTTGCGGTCAGCCGCGCGCGGCCGCCACTGAGCCCACCGGCGGCTGCGGGGGACGTAGCGGCGTGGGGGGGGACTGCGGATTTCCCGGATGCACGCGGATGGAAATGCTCGCGCTTCCGTGTGTTCGGAAGTACAGCGATAGTGCCCGCAGGCGACAGTTCCGCTGTGGCGGATCAGGCCGACTGCCGGCGCTGGCGCCAGCGATCGAGGCCGACGGCGAGGACGATGACGGCGCCGATGATGATTTCCTGGGTGAAATTCTGCCATCCCATCTGGTTGGAGCCGTTGCGGAGGACGGCCATGATGAGGGCGCCGATGAGCGATCCGAGCACACTGCCGGCGCCGCCGCTCAGACTGGCACCGCCGATGACCACGGCGGCGATGATGTCGAGTTCGAGGCCGATGGCGACGGTCGGGTCGCCTTGGGTGAGGCGGGAGAGCTGCATGATGCCGGCCAGTCCAAAGAACGCGCCAGCCAGGGAATACGTGATCACTTTGTGGCGGCGGACGCGCACGCCGCAGAG
>CAZYHO010000321.1:0-1992 GCA_964647495.1 uncultured Akkermansia sp.
AGTGCGCGTGGAACCGGTGAATTAAAACCTTTTTGGTTCAATGAGCCTGTTTTTTGACCACGAATGAATGACAGGGAGAGGCATGCTACGTGTGTATTGAGCGGGCGGCTGATATTGTTCGAGTGATTCGAGGATAGACCGGGCTTTCAGCCCTCATGGATCGGGGGGGGATCCAAATCCTGGGGCGATGCCCCAGGCTGAAATAAATCCGGGCCGTTGGCCCTGTGGCAGGATTGGGGACAGACCCTTTGTGGGATCCCGAAGGGACTTTTCCATGCGATTTGAGGTTCTCGGGTAGGGCGGTGCGTCCCGCCCGCCGTATCCGGCGTCTCGCCGGATACATCGCGCGTCTCGCGCCGTGTCGCGCACACGTTTGCCGCTGCAAGGAGCGGGACGCTCGATGGACGGGGCGAGACGCCCCGTCCGGCGGGCAAGATGCGCCGCCCTACCCGAGAACTGCCAGGGTCTTACTCCACAACATCCACTCTCACGACCCGGGCATGCCAGCGTCCGGCTTCCGGGCCGGATGGGGCGCGCGAGGGTTGTACACCTGCGAGGCAGGATTCGCCGACTGTGAATGTTTGTTCCCCGTCGAGGGTGAAGGTTTCGAGGTAATTGATAGCGGAGAAGGCGGCGTCGGGCGTGTTTTCTTCGCCTGCCGGGATCGGGGGCAGCCGCATGTGCGTGGGCCAGCGGGCCGGGGCGGCGTCGTAACGGCATTCGAGGGCGAGGAAAGTGGCCTGTCGCCCGCCGGCGTCGAGTATCGGCGTCGCGGTCAATGTCAGGCCGGTGGTGCGGTGGAGGGTGTCGGGCCTGTTTTTGTCGGAGGACCTGAGAGGAGGTCCGTCGGCCAGGACGGCTGGATCGAGGGGGGCCCTGGGTTTCCTGCCGGCGCCGAATGTCACGCCGAGCACGCGATCCGCGCCTGACTCGAGTTTCACTTTGGCGCCGGAACGTGTGGTGAGAGCGGCCTGGGTGAGCAGCGGGCAGGACTCTTCCCGCCAGCGAGATTCGATTTCCTCCGCCACCTGGAGGCGGTCATCGGGATCATCCAGGGCGGACTGGGCGGCCGCCGCTTCCTGTTCATTCAGTGAATACAGTGATGCGATCACGCGCAGAAGCTTTGGGGTTCCCGGGCCTCGTGAGCCGGCATCAGGCGCGGTGCCCGGCGAAGCACTGGCGTTTTTGAAGAAGTAGACGTCGGTCGTGCCCGGAGCGCGCCCGTAGAGAGCGTCGTCCGGCGAAGCACCCGCCACTCCCAGCAATCGCACTTCACCCAGGCCGACCGTCAGTGATGTCTGCAGGCGGACCACCGGAAAAACGGGAGCTTTGAGCCGGGCGGACTGCCCTGACACCGCCGTCTGGTCTTCGCGCGGCCGCCCTGCTTCTTCCAGCGCGATATTGACGTCCAGCGTCCGCCCATCAGTGCTCATGACCGGTTCGAATTCAACCAGGCTGCCTGCGTATCGGGTATCGAGGGGATCCTCCAGCGTGGTGAAATTCGGAAAGTGGCTGGGTTCGGCGAATCCATTGGCCCGGCACCGTTGGCCCGAGCGGGCGCCGCAGGCAGCGTGATGAATCAAGGCAGCCTTTCCCTCGCGTACCAATGACAACGCGTGATCCAGCCAGGCCGCATCACCGGCTGCCGGTTCCGCCAGCCAGAGCGCGGCCGTTTCGCCTGGAACTCGAAACCCCAGCGTGTGGACCCGGATGGGAGGCGAGAGATTTGCCCGTTCCGCGGCGGTGAAGACTTTCGGAGTGTGCGAGCCCGCCTTTTGTGCGATTACGAAGGTGAGTCTCGCTCCTTTGTCCGTGGCCGTGCCGCCGTCATACACGTCCCCTGCGGGCAGGATGCCGGCGAGAAAGGGCGCGCCATTGACGGACGTGATCGAGGTTTCGATCTTTCTGGTGACGAACAAGGGCTGGAGGATTTGTCCTTCGGTCCAGCCATTGCCATGCGCGAGAAGGAGAGGCGTGGGTTCGTTTCGTTTC
>CAZYHO010000321.1:2092-6046 GCA_964647495.1 uncultured Akkermansia sp.
TGCCTGGTTCCGCGGCGGGACGGGACCGAGCGACGACAGGAGCCTCTTCCTTGACAGGACCTGCCTGTTCGATGGGACTCGCCTGCGCGGGCGATTCGGCGACGGCTATCCCGCAGGCGGTGGCGCAAGCCCATAGCAAGGTGAATCGAGTGAACGGTTTCATGGGTGTGCGTCTGGCTGGAAGGTGATGAAGAGCAGGGCATACGATTGCGGCGCGGAAAAGTCCGCGCCTCCGGGGGCCGGCAGAAGCGAGAGGGCGGCCAGCACGGGTTCGCCGGGCGGTGTGGCACAGGCGCCGACAAACCTGACCGGATGGAACTGTGGATGGCCCACGGCACGGTCGTCGCCTGGCTGACTCGAGACCGGCCAGGAAACAGTCGATGGCGCCGCCCGATGGTGTTCGACAACGAACGTGGTCGTCGGCACGTCGTCGCGCCCGGCTACTTCGACTTCGACCTGAGCCAAGGTGCCGACCGCGCGGGTCTCATGAGCAGCGGGCTCCGGGAGATCGTCCGGCCTGGGATCAAACTCGGTGGCGAATTCGAAGGGTTCGGTTTCCTCGAACCTGCCTGATCCTCGGCCACGCAGCGGTACGGTGAAACTCATGCCACTGGAGGCATCGGGCGTTCCCAGATCATGATGCAGCTCCGCGTCATCCACGCCGGGCCGGAATTGCAGCAGCCGAACGTGCGCGAGGCTCGATTTCGGCAGCAGGAACAAGTCGAAGCGAACTTCCCCGCTCACCGCGGCGGCGTGGGATGCGGCCGTGGCGGCGCCGGTCGCCGGATGGACGAGGCGCGGAGTGGTGGATTCGATTTCGGGAACACCTTTCCCTCGGGCGTGTCCCCACCACGCTCCTCCGGCCAGAGTGAGCGTGGCAAGAAAGGCGCCGGCGCCCGCCGCGGCCAGCGAGCGCGCACCCCAGCGGGCGGATGCCACGGCAACCGGCGTGGCCAGGCCGGCGAGCCAGGCGCCGAGACCTCCCGCGCCCGCCGCGCCGACATGCAGCGTCCAGGCGCCGGTGGCGATGTGTGCGGCCAGCGCGGCGGGCGCCGCTCCCGGCGCCTGCGCGGCCAGCGCGCTGCCGACCGCCGCGCTGCCGGCGGTGACCCCGTGCCGCCGGAGTTGGACGCGGAGTTTTTCCAGCGCGCGGGAGACGCGTTTGCGAGCGGTTTCCTCGGTGAGACCGAGTGCGATGCCCACGTCGCGCATGCTGCGCTCCTGCAGGTACCGCAGCACGATGACCTCGCGGTCGCGCGGCGCGAGCGCGGCAAGCGCGGCATCGAGATGCCGGGCGACATCGGCCGGAAGGCTGTCCGGCCCAGGCGGGTGAGCGGTGGTGGTTTGCATGGTGGCGGCGGTGTGTTCGCGGGCGCGGCGGCGGACCTCGGCGCGGACCGCCTTCGATGCGGTGAAAAACGTGTGCCGGTGCAACCAGCCACCAATGCCGAAGCGCTCAGGCAGCCGGGGCGCCAACCGCGCCAGATCCGCAAAGACGATTTGCGCCACGTCCTCCGCCAGCGGCCGCTCGCCAGCCACCGCGCGGCGCGCCACCGCCCACACCAACGGCAGATGCCGCTCCACAAGCCTCCGGAAAGCCGCCTCGGATCGCGTCCGGCGGTAGTCGTCCCAAACCTCCTCGTCCGACACATCGTGCGGCGCATCATCGATGGCATTCATGGCGTCACCGGGAATGAACCCGCCGCGACCGGTTTCGGGACACTATTCTTCCCGGTTTCTTCACGGTTCACGGTTCACGGTTCACGGGGCATGGTTCTGCTATGTTGATATTGGAACTAAAGGCGGGACTCCAATCCAACGGTTTTCCGCACAAGCCCGTTGGTATCGGCGGTAAGCCGGAACCTGAGGGATCCCACAAGGGGTCTGTCCCCAATCCTGCCGCAGGGCCAACGGCCCGGATTCATTTCAGCCTGGGGCATCGCCCCATAGGCGCTAACTTGTTTGGTTTTGGGCAAAAAAAAATAGTGCGACGCAATGAATATTATGGAAATTATATTCTCTCAAGCCCTTCAAAGCTCTGATTGCCCTTGAGCTACGCAAATCACTCATAAATGAAACTCATTCAGGACCAAGAGTTTGGATATGAGACGATTCAAGGAATTAAGTTAGCGCTTATGGGGCATCGCCCCAGGATCGGGATCCCCTGGATCGATGAGGGCTGAAAGCCCGGCCTATCCGCAATAATTTCAACAATAACCATATCGACACAATTGAGGCATTGGAAAGAGGGAGGGAAAGTTCTGGGGGGAAGGATTGGGGAAACCCCAATACCGTTCATTCAAGGGTGAACCGCGAGTGGACACGAATGGAAGAAAATGTATGTAATGCTATAATTTTCAGCGAATTGAAGCACATGGCGAGTGCTCCTCATTCGCGTTCATTGGCGTTCATTTGCGGTTGGTTGAACCGTATGGGGGAAAAACCGGTTGTGGAGGCGAGTTGACGATACGGGGGCAGTGGCACACAATACGGGCTTCCTGGTGGGGGCCGAGGTCCCGTGATTCCGGGAGACAACGTGTGGCGGTTGGCGGCGTCTGGACCGGGTGGGCTGATCGGGCGCCGGGCTCTGCGGAGCGGCACCGGGCGGTTTCCCGGGTTCCATATTCCGTCAGGCGACGCCCGATCCACGCGCATCCATCCATTTAACGATCAGGAGGCACCACTTTGGATATCAAAGACATCCGAACAATCATCGAACTCATGAAGCGCAACGATCTGACTCATTTCGAGTTGGAGCGCGAAGGGGAAAAACTCGTTCTGAAGAAAAACATCGATGCCGAGGCACTGGCAGGGCTGCTGGGCGCCTGCCGGTCGTCTGCCGGGGTGGCGGCGGCGCCGATGGCGGCGCCCGGAGTGGCGGTGGGCAACGGTCCGGCGGCGGGGGAGGGCGAGAGTGCGACGACCGCGTCCCGGCCCGGGGCGGGCATATCGGATGTTCTGACGATCAAATCGCCGATGGTGGGCACATTTTACAGGGCCTCCGGACCCGGGGCCGATCCGTTCGTGAAGGTGGGCGATTACGTCGAGGCGGAGACGACCGTCTGCATCATTGAAGCGATGAAAGTGATGAACGAGATCAAGGCCGAGGTGACCGGCCGGATCACGCGCATCGCCGTCGATGACGCCAGCCCGGTTTCCTACGGCCAGGTGCTCTTCGAGGTCAGACCATAGGTCGTCCAGGCTGGCGGCCGCCGGCTCCGGAGCGCGCTCGATCGGGAGCGCGCGAAGTTCCGGGGCACCGCCGGCGATTTTCTCCCGTTGTTCGTTTGTTCGCAGTCCTTTTTTTCCCAACCCAGTGTTCAACAAGATCCTCATCGCCAATCGCGGCGAAATCGCCCTGCGGGTCATCCGCGCCTGCAAGGAACTCGGTGTCCAGACGATCGCCGTGTATTCGGAGGCCGATGACAAGTCGATGCACGTGCGTCTGGCCGACCACGCGATCTGCATCGGGCCCGGCCCGAGCAAGCAGAGTTATTTGCAGATGGACCGCATCATTGCGGCGGCGGAGATCGCGAATGTGGATGCGATCCATCCCGGCTACGGGTTTTTGAGCGAGAACGCGCGTTTCGCGGAGATCTGCGAGACCTGCAAGATCAAGTTCATCGGCCCGAGCGCCCGGGTGATCAAGATGATGGGCGACAAGAACGAGGCGCGGGCCACGGCGCGGAAATACAAGGTGCCGGTGACGCCCGGGAGCGACGGCGTGGTGGCGGACGAGAAAGAGGGCAAGCGGATCGCGGCGACCATCGGGTATCCGGTGATGATCAAGGCGACGGCGGGCGGGGGCGGGCGCGGGATGCGGGCGGTTTTCAACGAGGCCACGTTCAGCGGCGCGTTTGCCGCCGCGCGCTCGGAGGCCGAGGCCTGCTTCGGCAATGGCGCCGTGTACATCGAGAAGCTCGTGGAGAACCCGCATCACATCGAGATCCAGGT
>CAZYHO010000322.1:0-1891 GCA_964647495.1 uncultured Akkermansia sp.
GTGAATCTTTCGATGACCGACCTGCCCGGCAACGAACTCGGGCATGCCACGTTGCTCGCGATCTGAAGCGAGACCAGGTGGTGCGAAGGGCGGCGGCGGCCGCGAGGGCGAGGAGGAATTGCGAGAAGAGATCGCCGACACGGGCGTAAAGCGTGAGTCCGCGATGGCTGGGGTAGGGCAGGGGGGCTTTGAGGTGGCCTTCCTGGAGGCGCGGGATTTGATGTGTGACGCGGCCAAGCGTGTCGATGACGGCAGTGACACCGGTATTCGCGGCGCGGATCATCGGTCGCCGGAGTTCGATGGCGCGGAAGCGGGCGTTGGCGAGATGCTGGTCGGCGCCTTCGCTGTCGTGGAACCAGGCGTCATTCGTGACGTTGACGATGATCTGGGGTTCGGGGCGGACAAAGCGGCGGGCGACGCGGCCGATAGTGTCCTCGAAACAGATGAGTGGTATGAGGGTCAGATCGGAAACCCGGGGAGCGGCGGCGTGGGCCGCGGCAGCCGGGGAGAATGGCTGCGGCAGTGGCAGCGGATCGGCGGAATCGCCGGGCCGGAAATCGCCCGGAAGCTGGGCGCGGATGTACTCGAACTTTCCGAACAGGCCGCGCGCAGGCAGGTATTCGCCAAACGGAACAAGATGCACTTTGTGGTGGAGAACGGCCTGGAGTGGATCGCCGCGAAACACGCCGATCGAATTGAAGTACGCGTCGAGTTGCTGGTCATCGGCGCCGAGGACGTGCGTGAAATCGCCGAGTTCTGTCCCCTGGCGCAGGAGGTCCTGGACGTCTTCGTCATAATAGGGGGCGGGCAGGGAGGACTCGGGCCAGACGAGGATATCAGGCTTTGGATCGGCGGCGAAGGCGTCCTGGGTCTGCCGTGCGAGCGCGTGCGCGATGAGGCCGAACATGTCATAGGAGTTCTTGTCCTCCTGCGGGATGTTCGGCTGGACGAGGGCCACGATGAGCGGCGGGGAGTCCGCCGCGGCTGCCAGCACCGCCTTGCCCCGGAAATGCCCGATGCCCGCGAGCACGATCACGGCTGAAACACCGGCGGCCGCCCACTTGGCCAGGCGGACCGCGTGGCGGCGGGTACGGGCGCCGAGCCCGTGGTGTTGATGAATACGCCAGAGGGCGAGGAGGGCGGCGGAGCACAGCGTGACGACGAACGAAAGCCCTGTGACACCGATCCACTCGGCCCACTGGGCGAGATCGGGCAGGCCATTGTCGCCGATGAGGGCGACGCCCAGGCCGTTCCATCCGAAGCCGGTCAACGCGATGCCGCGCACCCACTCCAGGCCGGTCCAGGCGGCGGCGGTCAGCACGATGCCGCGCAGGACTTCCCGGTTCGAATCCCAGCGGCGCGGCCGGGCGACCGTCGCGGTGAAGAGCGCCCACACCGCCGGATAAAGCGCCAGGTAAAGCGCCAGCATCACAGCGCCCAGGACGGTCACATGCCAGAGCCACTTCAGATTGAGCAGAAAAAAAACCACGCCGGCCACATACCCGTGGAGGAAAGCACCCGGTGCGCGGGTCGCCCGCCACCAGGCGGGCCGAGGCGCGGCGAGCCCCGGAGACCCAGACCGCGGGCGCGGCCAGAGGGCAAGGAGCAGAAGTTGGAGCGCCGCCACCAAAGCAACCCATCCGAGTTCCAGCGGCGGAAACGACGTCCACATCAGCAATCCGGTGGCGAGCGCGGCAAGATACGACATGAGAACTGCGGGGAGAAGTCCGTGCGGAACCCGCCTCATGCAACCCGATTGCCCCGATTCCACCCGTCGCCGAATCCCGGGCCGCCTCTTCCATAGAGGGACAGCCTCACTGTGCGGCCTGCCACGACAGAGGGACAGACAAACTGTGGGGCGAGACTGTTCAAATCTTCACCATTCCTTCCG
>CAZYHO010000322.1:1991-6041 GCA_964647495.1 uncultured Akkermansia sp.
AGAGGGACAGACAAACTGTGGGGCGAGACTGTTCAAATCTTCACCATTCCTTCCGTGCCCGCCGGCTTCCCGCTTTGGAGGCGCACGTCCGCTTACGCGAATCGGTGAGCGAGTCGCGGCGGCCGCCGAACGATGGCCATCCGCTTTCATCCCGACCAGCGTACTGTCCTCCGGCTGATTGATGATTGGAGCGACGGAGAACAGGGGATTTCGGGTTGCGTGGGGGTGGGGGCGGGTGTAGCGGGCGCGGGTTCCCGGGGCGGTGGCCTGGGAGCGTTTATTGGAATCGGATTGATCTATGGATTTGCTGCGATTTTCGACGTGTGGCTCGGTGGACGACGGCAAGTCGACACTGATCGGGCGGCTGTTGTATGATTCGAAGTCGATTTTCGAGGATCAACTGGAGGCAGTGGAGGTGGCGAGCCAGCGGCGCGGGCATGCGGACGTGGATCTGGCATTGCTGACGGACGGGTTGAAGGCCGAGCGAGAGCAGGGGATCACGATCGACGTGGCGTACCGGTATTTTGCGACGCCGCGGCGGAAGTTCATCATTGCGGACACGCCGGGGCATATCCAGTACACGCGGAACATGGTGACGGGGGCATCGACGGCCCAGTTGGCGATTCTGCTGGTGGATGCGCGGCACGGGGTGATCGAGCAGACCCGACGGCATGCGTTTATCGCGAACCTCCTGCGGATCCAGCATGTGGTGCTGGCGGTGAACAAGATGGATTTGGTCGACTGGAGCGAGGAGGTGTTCGGGCGGATTGTGGATGAGTTTCGCACTTTCGCCTCGCGGCTGGACAACATCGTCGAGGTGACGTCGATCCCGATGGCAGCCAAGCACGGGGACAACCTGGTCGAGAAGTCGGCGCGGATGCCGTGGTATCAGGGGCCGACGCTGCTGTACCACCTGGAAAATGTGTACATCGGCGCCTCGGACAACCATGTGGACGCGCGGTTTCCGGTGCAGTGGGTAATCCGGCCGCAGACCGATCAGTGGCATGACTTCCGCGGGTATGCGGGCCGCGTGGCCGGCGGGGTGTTCAAGCCCGGGGACGAGGTGCTGGTGCTGCCGAGCGGGTTTTCCACGCGGATCCGGGCGGTGCGCGCGTACGACCGCGAGATGGCGGAGGCCTTCGCGCCGCTGTCGGTCACGATCACGCTGGAGGACGACATCGACATTTCGCGTGGCGACATGCTCGTGAAGAAGAACAACCCGCCGCGGAGCGGGCAGGATCTGGAGGCCATGATCTGCTGGTTTTCCGCGGCAAAGTCGCTGATTCCGCGCGGGAGGTACGTTTTGCGCCACACCACGCGGGATGTCCAGGCGCTGGTCAGCGAGATCAAATACAAGGTGAACATCAACACCCTGCACAAGGTCGAGAACGACGTCGAATTCACCATGAACGACATCGGGCGGATCTCGCTGCGCACGAGCGCGCCACTGTTCTACGACGACTACCGCCGCAACCGCGCCACCGGCAGTTTCATTCTCATCGATCCCCAGACCAACGAGACGGTGGCCGCGGGGATGATCCAGTGAGGCCGCGCCGGCACTCAGCGTTTCGCCAGGCTGAAGATGCGGCCGTTCCAGTCGAGCACGAGCAGTTCGTTGGCGGCGTCCTCGGCAAAGGCGGTGGGTTTGCCCACGTCGGGCGCCGTGTCCTGCGGGTCGATGATGAGCGCGTTTGAAGTCACGGTGTGGCCGGCGCCTTCGGTGCGCAGCGCCCAGATCCGGCCGCTACCCCAGTCGCCATAAATGTAGGCGCCGCGGAGGTCAGGATGGCCGGGGCCACGATAGATGAGGCCGCCGGTGATGCTGATGCCCTGGCCGCGGTCGTAATCGATGACGGGCTCGATGAATTTCACGCCCTTGGGCGGCGTATCCGGGTTCAGGGCGAAAGGTGACGCGCCTTCACGGTAACTCCAGCCGTAGTTGCCGCCTTTGACGATGATGTTGACTTCTTCGCGCAGGTCCTGGCCGACATCGGCGCACCAAAGCGCGCCGGTCTCCGGGTCGAAATACATGCCCCACGGATTGCGCAGCCCGTAGCACCAGATTTCCGGCAGAGCCCCTTCGGTCTTGACGAACGGATTGTCATCCGGAATGCCGTAAGGCCGGCGGCCGGTCCGGCGATCGACATCGATGCGCAGGATTTTGCCGTTCATGGCGAAGAGGTTTTGCGCCAGCCTGGCGGCGTCGTCGCGTTTGCCGCCGTCGCCGACCGAATGATAGAGCAGGCCGTCCGGGCCGAAGAGCAGCGTGCCCGAATTGTGATTCCAGTAGGGGCGGGGGATTTCGAGCAGGACTTTTTCGGAGGCCGTGTCGGCGGCGTCCGGATCGGCCGGGTTCACGTGCCACTCGCTGACCCGGTTGATTTTCGGACCTTGCTGCGCGTAGCACGTGAAGAAGCGGCCATTCTCTTTGTACCGCGGGTGAAAGGCGAAGCCGACCAAGCCCTCCTCGAAGTTGTTCTCCACTGCCATGAGCGCGCTCACATCGAGGAAAGTTATAGTGTCGCCGGAATTGCGGTCGCGCGGTAAAATGAGAATCTTCCCCGTCTGCTGGACGAGGAAAAGCCGATCACTCCCGTCGGGCGGAATGACGAGCGCCACGGGACGCTCGAGCTGGCACGAGGCGAACTCGCGCCGCAGCACATAAGGCGTCTCGCCCGGAAGAGCCGGCACAAACAGTGAGGCCAGCGCGGCGGCGGCGATCGATCGATGAACGGATTTCATGCGCCCGCACCATGGCCGCCGGGCACGGGCGTTCAACCCGAAAGGATGTGTGCTTGTGGAACGGCCCGGAATCCATATAGGTACGCGGATGAAATGTCCCCGATATCCGAGTTGGCAGGGCACGGTCGCCGCCACGCTGGTGGCCGTCGCCGCCGGTTGGGCCGCCCCGGCTCACGCGCAGACGACGCCATCCCCCGACAACGCCAAACTCCTCGAGCAGCTCAAGTCGCTTGAGGACACGGTCACCAAGGCCCGCACCGGCAACAATGTCTCGGCCCTTTCCGCGATCATCGAGGCCGCCGGCGCCGACAACAAGGCGGTCGCATTCTGGCTGGATTCGGTCCGCGAAGTCGAATACCGGGACCGCGACAGGAAAGAATCGGAATTCCGGGCGTGGCGCGACGGTCCCGGCCGCCGGTATTCCGAGCCAGGAGCGGCCGGCGCGATACGGCTGCACTTGCGGTATCTCGCCCTCACCATCCGCATGTCCAACGCCACCACCGATGCCGAGCGCGGGGAAATCCTCACCGCGCTGTACGCCTATGTGGACGATTTCGCCCGCGCCGACAAAGACACGCTGCGCAACCGCCAGGCGCTGGACACGCCGGTTCTGGGTACCGCCATCGCCAAACGCTACAAGCTCGACATCACGGTCCGCGCTCCGGAAGAGTGGTCGCTTTTGCCCGGAAACCTGGAAGCCATCTACGAGAACAGCATCCTGCCCTATCTGCGGGAGAAGAAGGACGCGGCCAGACTTCAGACGGCGTGGACACGCCGCATCCAGCAGGAAGCGGCACTGGTCGCCACTCAGAACTCCGAACAGGCGACGAAGGATTTCCGCGAAGTCGTGCTGCCGCGCCTCGAATGGGCGCAGGCGCGCGACGTGTATCTCGCGGGTTCAGCTCCGGCGGCCAACAAACTGCTCCAGATCATTCAGCAAAACCAGGGCCACAAGAGCGTGCCTCACTGGATCAGGGAGTTGCGATCGCTTCTCACCGAAGGTGCGGCTCTGCCTGAGCCCGCTCGCGCCCCTGGGGCGACTGAAACAGGCACCACCCCGCCCGAAGCGCCCGATTCGGAGCCTCCGGCCCGCGATCCCGATTCGGCGAGCACATCGACGCCCGGTCCCGAGCGGACGAGACCTGCGGCGGAGGGTGGGCGCCCGCGGCCCGGTGGCCCGCCCAACAACTTCCGGCCAAACCGTAACCGGTGAAAGCGCCCTGATGCCCGATCTTATCGACGGCCGCAAAGTAGCGGAGGAGGTCTTTGCGAAGTGCCGCCACGATATCGCCGAATTGTCGGCGCGCG
>CAZYHO010000323.1:0-6028 GCA_964647495.1 uncultured Akkermansia sp.
TTGCCATGCCAGCGACTCGTGCCGCCACTTGGCCGACAAATGGAGCCACGCCGCCGAACCCGCGAGGGCGAACAGCACGGACAAAAGGAGTCCGCCTGCCAGGCGCCACAGCTTCCGCGCCTTCCATCCTTTGAAGGTTCTTTCCACCGCTCCCGCAATCGCCAACGCGTCCCACTCTGAAACTTCGCGCCCTGGCCGGTTGATCGGGAAACCGTGGAATTCCTTTGTTTTTAACAATAGGGAACGTGCCGCCGTCCAATCCAGGGATTGATCAAAGACCGGGAAAAACGGTTTGTCTACCAGCCGCTTCCGTCGCCGCATCAGACGCGCGTATGCCCAGCGCGCTCGCACCTCCTTGTTCACCCACGAACTGGCCACGGCCTTGTCTCCCAGGATGAGCACATGCAAGCGGCATCGTGCCGCCGCGTTCCTGAGCTTTACCCGGTAGGCGTCCCCTCCGATCAATCCGCTGTAGTCACGAAACACCGTGAACCCGCGTCGTTTCAACACCGTTTCCATCCGCCGCGCCAGCCCGCGGGATTCCTTGCGCGCATAGGAGATGAAGACATCATGACCAAAGAGGTGGCTCCAGACGGACTGGAAGGAGCGAGCCAAGTTCCGGACAGAGCGTCTCATCAGTAAGACAGCGTCGTCCCAACCTCCTTTGAGCCGGCCTCGCTCGCTATCAAATCGGCGATTCTTCTTCTCGACCTTGCCCGGCTCGCCAAAAGCTTGTCTTCCCCTTGCTCGTCAAGCCACTGGAGGAAACGCTGGACGCGTTGCCGGGTGGTGGTTTCGTCTCGGCAATTGGCGAGGAAGACCATCTGGATTTTTTGCACGCTGTCGGCCACATAAACGCCGAAGGGCGCGGAGACGACGACGGCATCGGGAAATCCCGATTGGCGGAGGGCCTGGCTTTCGGTGACGCTCTTTTGGCAGGCAATGACATGGACAGGGCCGCCGACTTCCTTGAGCAATCCGTTCACGATGAGGTGATCGCGCAGGAAGGGTTGGCCGACGAGTTCCCGGGCTGCCGCCGTGCTGAGGGTCGCGGGAATGCAGTCACAGACAAAAGCGATTTGTTGGCTGGAGACGGAGTGGATCACCGTCGTGGAAAGGTCTTCGGTGGAAAGCGAGCCGGACCTTGCGCGGAGGAATTTCGCGACCGCTTGGCGGGTGACCTCCCGCCGTTGCTGAAAATCGAGGCGTGTCCATTGCAAGGCTTCGCCGGAAAAATAGCTGCCAAGGGCGCTGACGCCGACACCGGTGCACGCGAGATCGAGCAGGACGGCGATGGCGAGGTCGGACGCGGCCTGTACGGCGGCATCGCCGGTTTGCACTTGGGAGCCGGGGACTTTCTGTCGCGTGAAATAGTCCTGGAATCGGGCATCCGGGAAACCGGGTTTGGCTTTGATGGCCGGGAACTGGATGCTGCGCACTTTGCCGGCCGCTTTGTTGAAGGCTTCGGCGAATTCGGCATGACAGATGCCGACATGGTCGCCCAGCGTTTTCGACGATCCGGGCCATCCGGCGTTGCCGTTGTACAAGATCAGAAGAATATCGGCCTGCCGGGCTTTGTTCATGCAGGTGTCCCAGGTATTTTGCGATCCCACCGTGTGCGATTCATTTTCGTGGATCCACACGTCGAACAACGGATGTCCAGCGGGTTTGATCTTCTCGATGGGCCGGACTTGCTGGAAGATCAGGATTTCATGAAAACTTCATCGTTATCCGACAACAGACTGTTGGCGAGGTGTTGGAACCAGTCCTGGACCTTCAAGTTATTCGATGCGTTTTTCCCGATGATCTCATCCCGGAAGAGGCTTTCGGCGGCGCATTCGCCGAGGGCGCGGTAGGATTCGAACTGGGCTTCGTCGTAAAACTGGTCACCGGTGGTTTGGTGGGGGAAGGCGGGGTTTTGGCGGCGGTAGTCGAGGATGTGGCGGGGTTCGGTGCCGGTGACGGCGAGTTTGAGGTAGAGCATCCAGCCGAGTTGGTCGGAAGTTTCACGGCCCGGCTTCGCCTGACCGGGGGCATAGTCGATCTTGACCAGGATGGCGTAGGCGCGGCTGTAACTGGTGGGGAGGAGGGTGAGGTCGGTGGGATCGAAATGTATCTGGATGCCAAAGTCGATGGAGGCGTAGCGTTGGAGGCGCATGAGGTCGGCGCATTCCATGCCCGGCTCCATGCCGGCATCGACGCAGATGATGAATTTGCACTGGCGCCGGAGGAGTTCGTAGGCGGCGAGGTTTTCGATGTGACCGCCGTCGGAAAGGTTCACGTAGCGGGTGCGTTCATGCACGGCTCCGAGCATCTCGCGGATGAAGTAGAGCGGACCGGGGCCTTCCAGAGGCCAAAAAAGTTTCCCGCTGCCGGGCCGGCGCATCCAGTAGCCGAGGCGGACGTTGAAGAGGGTCATGAGGAAGCGGAAGCGGCGCAGGGTTTTCCAGCCCATATTGGTGGAGGCGGCGGCTCCGGAGATGGCCATAGCGGTGCCGAGATCGATGGCTGGTTCCACTTTTTCCAACTCTTCGGTTCGGATGTATCCAGTGAGGGGGCTGCCGCAGTAGTGGCGGCTGAAGAGAAAAAAATCTCCATCACGGCCTCGAAGTTCAGGGTTTTTGCTGGCGGCGGCGTTGAGGGTGGCGTTGATGAGATGATAGGGGGCGGCCGGGGATTGGCCCAAATGGGTGAGGGGCAGGGACCGTACAGTTCCCACGGCGGATCCCTGGTGTTGGTTTTCTCTTTCCGGGCAGACACCGTGCAAGAGGCTATCCAGGCCTCGTTTGATGGGGGAGCGAGCCCAGCCGTCACGGACGGCGAGATAACATTCGCATAATCGGTCGCGGTAGTAACGATGGGGGGCGAAAGTGTTGATATTCAAACAAAGGAATGACCAGAGGAGCAGAAACAGGCTGACGACTCCCCAAACGAGAAGTTCACGCGTTTGGGAGAGGAGGCTACCAAGGTTGAAAAAAGGCCAGATGAAAAGTGATCCCGGTTGGTCTGCCGGTGGCGTGGCTTTCGCACGCGCTTCATGCACCCCGAGCGAGCTGGCAAACATGAGGAAGGTGAGCAGGAAGAACACCGGACCGGTGAGATAAAAGAGCCATTGCGCCCATTTCCGAACGGAGCCATCGCGCCGTTTCATCAACGCGCCGAACAGCGCGGGTACGAGGCCTGAGAGGGCGGTCACGAGCCATTTCGGCGGAGAGGCTGTCTCCAGTCTCTTGGCGGTTTCCGCCAGGTTCCGACCGAGATCTTCATACCATTGGACGGCGAGAAAAGAGCCGCTCAACCCGGCGATGAGTATGGTGGAGAGGGCGGTGATGACGAACACCGTTTCAATACCATTGCGTACGTTGACCCACTTCTGGTTTTCCTGTTTTCCGTGTGCCTGACGTTGTACTGCGGCCTGGACGAGCCAAAGAAGAACCAGCGTGACCAGCAGCAACGCAAGAAGGGGTCCACCCGGTTGCTGGAAGATGGCGGGAACGGCGTCCCAAGGCAATTTGATCAATGAGAAGACACGGGTCTCCGCCAGCCATTGGATGAACAGCGTCAGCCAGGCCATTGCGAGCGGGATCGTCAGCAGCATGACCAGGCTGGTAAGGAAGCCGCTGACCATGACACCGGCGATGCGCAGCAGCCCCCAGCCGCCTCCGTTGAGCAGGTATTTGCTGTTGTTGCGCAAGTGGCGGACGGCGGGCGATTCGGCGCTGTGTGGATCGTATCCGAAAGTGGAGTCTACCCGCTCGCGGGGATGATTCTCTTGCCGGGAGCCGAAGTAGCTGCTGAGGAACGTGCCAAGGTAGCCGCCGCCGGAGACGGTCGAGAGGTAGTCGATCTGGTTGAAGAGCCCGCGCCGGTGGAGGGTTTGCACGATGCCGAGGCAGAAAGTGGCCGAGCGGATGCCTCCCCCGGAAAGGGCGAGACCTGCCGCGTCCGTGATTTCTTCGGATGCGGGCGCCGTTTCACGCATCGCCTGGCGACGGTTGCGGATGGCGTCGCTTTCCGCCTGCCGCAGAACATCCGTGAGGATCATGGACCCGGATTTGCCTTCATTGTCCGCACCATGAAGCGGGATTTGAGGACGAATTCTCAGCGGGATGGATCCCCCGAGCCTTGCCGGCTGCTGTGGCGCAAGCCGCTGACATTCTATCTCAAGCTCGGACCACTCGGTCGAGCCGGGCAGGGGATTGAGCCATGACAGATCGGGCGGCTCATGGCGGCTGAGGGCGAAGAGTACTCTTTGCGCACCCAGCAACAGCGGCTGCACTTCTCGAAGCTCTTCCCGAAATTTCCGCCGCACCCACTCATCCCGAAACTTCAGTATGGGTTTGCCATCCTTGTCCGTCTTGTCGCCGTTCTGGGTCATCCAGCCGTGCCAGCGGGCGGTGTAGGGACGGAGGATGTCGTTGAGCAGGACGAGAGCGACCGCGTGGAAATCCGTGGCATCGGCGTGTTTAGCCATCAGATTGCGTGTGGTGGGAAACAGCGAGTGCAGGCTCTTCGCTGCGGTTTCCTCATCCCCTGACCGGTAGTGCAGCCTTTGGGTGGTAATGCGCGTGGCAAGCTCCACGTAGAGTTCGTGCGATGGAATCGCCGATGGGCCTGAAGAAACGGGAGGTGACGGAGGAAGGGAGTTCATGAAATCGACTGGCAAAAAGGCTACATCAATGTCTATGCAGGCACCAAGCAGTTTTTTCGAGAGTTATGGAACTTATGTGTTCATAAACACAGTATTAGTGGCCTGAGGCGCAAATTCCACGATAAGAGTCGATGACAGGAGAGGCGTGCCAGCCGTTGGAGCGATTCGACTTCTCGAAACTGTGGCGCCCGAATACCTGTGAAAGACCTGCCCGTGACTCCAGCCGTCCACCGGCGCCCCCGCGATCAGGTGTCTGTCGCCCCGAGCGTATCCCCGGCACCATCGCTGTCAATGAGGGGTGCATTGGTTCATGGTGCACGGTTCACGGTTCACGGTGGATCGTGCACGACTCCACCGCCCTGTGGCATCATTTCACCCTGAACCCTGCACCCTGCACCCTGCACCCTGAACCCTGCACCCTGCACCCTGCACCATGAACCCTGAACCCTGCACCATGAACCATGAACCATGAACCATGAACCATGAACCATGAACCATGAACCATGAACCACTGCACCTCCAAAGTGACCCGCTTCGCCCCCAGTCCGACGGGGTGGCTTCATCTTGGGCATGCGATGGCGGCGCTGGTCGCGTGGGAGGAGGCGCAGCGCACGGGCGGCACATTCCTGCTCCGCATCGAGGACATCGACCGCACGCGCTGCCGCGCGGAGTTCGAAGCTGGCATTATCGATGATTTGCGCTGGCTCGGACTGCGCTGGCCTGAACCGGTGCGCCGTCAGAGCGAACACCTCGACGACTACGCGGCCGCACTCGATCGCCTCCGCCGCCTCGATCTCTTGTACCCCTGTTTCTGCACGCGTGCGGAAATCCAGCGCGAAGTGGCGGCCATGGCCAGCGCGCCCCACGGCCCGGAAGGACCGCCGTACCCGGGAATGTGTCGCGCACTCGATCCCGCCGAGCGCCAGCGCCGCCTCGCCGCCCGCGTCGATCACGCCTGGCGGATCGACGTCACCCGCGCCATGGCCCTCACCGGTCCGCTCACATGGACCGACCGGCGGTTCGGCTGCCAGGCCGCTCGACCCGAGGTTCTCGGCGACGTCGTTCTGGCCCGCAAGGACATCGGCACCAGTTATCATCTCGCGGTGGTCGTCGACGACGCCGCGCAAGGCGTCACGCTCGTCACGCGCGGCGAAGATCTCCTCCCGTGCACCCACCTGCACCGGCTCCTCCAATCCCTGCTCGACCTGCCGGTGCCGCAATGGATCCACCACCCGCTCGTCTGTGACGCCGCCGGCCGCCGCCTCGCCAAACGCGATCAGGCTTCCACCTTGCACTACCTCCGCGACCAGGGCCTCACCCCCGCCGCCATCCGCGAACAACTCGCTCCCACACTCCATGACACCTTCGCCCATTGAG
>CAZYHO010000324.1:0-6000 GCA_964647495.1 uncultured Akkermansia sp.
CCTGCGTTTCAGCCGCCTGTGCCGACTGGACAGCCTTCTGCTCCTGCGTCTCAGCTGTCTGTGCCGACTGAACAGCCTTCTGCTCCTGCGTTTCGGCTGCCTGTGCTGACTCTCGCGTGCGCTGTTCAAAGGCTGCCGCTTCCGCTGCATCTTTCTGCGCTTCCGTCTTGAATTTTTCCGAAGCGAGAGCGGCCTCGTTGGAACGGGCGCGGGCACTGTCGGCCTGGACACGGGCCTGTTCGGCAGTCGTTCGGCCGACTTCCGCCTGGGCGGCTGCTGCCGCGGACATGCTGGCGGCGTCGGCCACACTTCCCGCCTGCTGCGAGATGGTTTCGAGTGCAGTGGTGGCACCGCTCTCATGCTGGGCAATTTGCGCGCGCAAATCACTGCCTGCGGTCTGGTCCGCTTCCAGAGTCTGGCGAAGCTGCCGCGCATGCTCCAGATGGTCCCTCATCTCGTGAATCGGGGAGGGGGAGTCCTGGACCGGCGCATAAGAGCCCTCCGGCCTTGCCAGCCCTCCTGGTGGCGAGTCGGACGCCGAACCCAAGGGGCTGAATTGGTTTGGTTCGCCATCCATTCTGCTGGGGCTCCCGTTCGCAGGCTTTGTGGCAGGCGTGGTTCCGCCTGGAGGGCCGTCGCTGGTATCAGAGGGGCTCGGTCCGGATAGCGGCTGTGTCCCAGCGAACATGTCCGCCCCCATGAATGTACTGGAGTGCTCCGCCTTGGCCCTTTGTCCGCCGGAACTAATGGCGCCAAAGAGCCCCAAGTTAAAATAACCAGATGCGATGTCGCCTCCTGTCGGAGCCATGGACAATTTCTCCCCATCCGGCCCGCGCACATCAAAGGTGTCGTTCACCGAAGGATAGACGACGCGATGACCGACGTGTTCGCCCACTTTCGGCACCAGATCATCCTCCCGATAATGGTTGAATATGCGGTCGGTTTTTGGCTCCTTCACATACTGTGTTATGTATTCCTGCATTCCAGGAGCGGAGAAGGTGTGCGTCGGAGCCCCATGTTCGGCCGCGACAACCTGCGCCAATGCACCCCCCAATGAATGCCCTGTGACATTGATTTGTTCTCCAGAGGATCCGTACTTTTCATATAGACTTTTTGCCTGTTCAATCTGCCTTCCCAAGGCGGTGCTGACTTCAAACGAAACTCCGTCTGGAGGCAGCCCGACTAAACCCAGCGTCGTGGGGACGGGCGCGACATCGGTAGAATGCCTTTGTCCGAACCCGATCCCCAGATCGGCAGGGATATCCTTGGATTCATTGGTTCCTGCGTACGCAATATATATCTGCCCCGTTTCGCGGTGCTTGAAAACGGATGCCTGGAAACCGGCCTCGCCAGGCACGGTCTCAAGCCGTTCGAAGAATGGCGGTGTGTTTCCAGTATAAGCGGCATCGCTCAGCAGGGCTGAGTAGTCGCGGTCCTTGCTGGTGTAGTTGCTCATGGATCGTCTCTCCTCGTTTTGATTCTTGTGTGACTCGTTTGGCTTGATTGGCGAAAGTGTCGAATCGAGCGGGCAGCCGGGATGAAATGCGGCCGGGACCGCCCAGCGGAAGGCTGTTAGCCGGCGCCATCTTTGGTGTCGATGGCCATGCAGCGCCGCAAATCCGCTACGGCGGCAGAGCGCGCTGATGCGAGATCTCCCCCCAGTCGGTGGCAGAGCTGCTGGCGCGCCTGAAGTTCACGGATCTGCCGGTCAAGCCCCTGTAGCTGGGAAGTGTTCAGCTTCTGGCGGTTACGGGTTTCTTCCTGGAGGCGCGCGCCGACATTTCTCAGCGCGTGGTCAACTTCTTTGCTGAGGGCTTGCCCGACGGCATTGGCATGGTCGGAGGCATGGCGCTTGAATTCATCCAGCGCACGGCAGGCGATCCGCTCCAGTTCGCCGCTGACACCGTCTCTCACCCGTTCCAGTTCGCGGCGCAGGGCGCTGGCGCGCTCGCGTTCAATTCTCTTCTTGGTATAAAAGGGCATGTAGAAAATCAAGATGAAAACGCTCAGCCGCACAAATTGAATCGCCATCCAGATGTGCCTCTTGCTCGGATCTCCCTGAAACTGGTCGAGGACACCTAGCGGCTGCAACAGCATAGTGACAGTGCCCAGGATCATGGGAGCCTGGAAAATGGACATGAGCATCCGGCCTCTTGTCAGCCGCGGCACTTCACCCCGGTATTTGATGGGTGCTTGAAAAAGTGGATCGAGATTGGCCAACAGGCGCGTGTTGTCACAGGCGGGTGCATTCAAGCGCACCGGCTGTCCGGTCACGGGCTCTATCCGCTGGGCGGCTCTTGTTGCCGCTGCGGCGGCAGCGTCCTGGAGAGAGCGGGTCTGTTCCTGGATCAATCTCAAGACGGCCTCCCGGACTTGGGTGCGCAGCGCGTCCAGCGAGGGTGGTTTGAGTGAAAGGAGGGTTTTTTCTTCTTCGTCCTGGTGGGCCAGATCACCTACAGAAAAGGCTTCCAGAGCAGAAGCGACTCCTTGGTGGAGCATACCTTGCGGAGAGAGAAAACGACGGATGGCGTCATCCGTTGCTTGCAGGGTGCCTCTCAGCGTCGCGGCCACTTCCGCCTGGGCCATTTCCTGGGCATTGCGCAACCTGCCGTCGTCGGCTTGCGTCGCCGATTGCTGGGTGCTTTCGTAGTAGCGTTTTTTGCCGGTGGCGGAGTGGTGCTCCCGCTGGGCCGTGGCTTCCAGCAGGCGGAGTGTGGTCTCCGCATCGCGCAGGGTGCGGAGGAGACGCAGGCCGGCTGTCCGCTGGGGATCTCCGGTGGTGGTGAGCAGCGGGGCCGAGGTGGTTTCTCCGGCCAGCCACACCGGCGGCAGGACAACCTGAAATGAGGAACCTCGCGTCCATGGAGGAAGCGCAGCGGATGGAGCGATGGCCCTGCCCTCCGGCAGAACGACCACATGTTGCAGCGCGGGAACCGCGGTAGCGAAGGTGGCCAGAATCTCGCGGTCCGCTTCGGTGAGACCGGCGTCGGCTGCGCCACAAAGGAGAACGATGTCTGCGCGGTCTGTCAGCAGGGACAGCAGTTCCGGGCGCCGGCGCAGGACTTCCAGGTTTTCAGGCAACAACAGGCACAATCCGGCGCAGCCCTGAGCCGCAGTCAGAGTCAGCCGCAATGGTTGCATCAGGTTGTCGGCGGCAGCGGCCTGAAGCCAGGCGCCTTGCGTCAACGCCTTCAAGAAGGACTCCGCTTCCCCGAATTGTCGGCGCTCCCGTCCGTCATCCACAACGAACCCCTGCTCGTGCAACTGCACCTCCAGAAAAGCCACCCGCGGCGGCACAATCACCTGGCACAGCGGATACCGGGCTTCCTCGCTCAAGAGCGCCGCCAGCGCCGCCTGGCGCGAGGGCTCATCCAGACCCAGCACCACCACAGTCAACAAATGGTCTTCACCTCCCTCCAGGAGCCGACTGACCAAACGCGTCAATGGCGCGTCCGCCGATCCACTTTCCTGAATCTGCGCCACTTCCTGCAACTGGCGCAACAGCACCCCCAGTCGTCCGGCGCTGGCGGCGACAGCGGCCGAGGATGGCATGGCCGATGCGGTCATAGAGGAAGTAGTCTAAGAAAAAGCTCCGCCGCCACTACTCCGAAAACGGGATCGCCGCAAGCGGTGAAAGCCCGAAAAACGACAAGAACGGCGGGTCGAGAACTGCACCCAAGGCGGTCCAAACATCCCCGCTCCACGACCCACGCCGCAACACACGACGGAGCCGTACCGGATGCCTCCGTCCACAGATGTTCGCTCCACCTGACGGCGGCCTCGACATCCCTGCGAAATGCTTCTCGTCCATCATACAATCTTGGAATTCAGAAAAATTCCGACCGCTTCGCGGCTAATGGGTAAAAATGCACAGCGTAAGGAGGGAGCCTAGCCGCCAGACACCACCAGCACACAACGAAACCCGATATTGACAACACGAAAACCGGGTACATTGCGGTTGCGGCAGGAAGAGAGCAGATAGCGCGGATCACTGACGAACCACGACCCACCCCGCAACACACGCTCGTCCGAGGGGCTGTCGTACTTGTCCTCGCACCATTCCCACACATTGCCGCCGAGATCGTGCAGTCCGTGCTCGTTGGCGGCGAAACTGCCCACCGGGGCCGTACGCGAATAGCCGTCTCTGTAACCCTCGAACTCGCCATAATTACCAGCTCCCGCGGGCGGCGGGAATCCCGTGTCCCAAGGATACACGTCGGCGATCTCCATGTCCTTGCTTTTCGGGCTCGCACTGGCGTCCTCGCGCGCGCCAATCCCCACTGCGCAGCTCCATTCGTGGTCGCTGGGCAGCCGATATTCCCTCCCCTCCTTCTGGGTCAGCCACGCGCAGAACGCCTTGGCATCTTCCCAACTCACGCACACCACCGGGTGATCCTCGCTCTGCTCAAAACCCGGCTTCTTCCACGACCCACCCGGCTCCAGCGCAATGGCCGCTTCCCCCTTTGTCATGTCGTGTCCCGCCTCCCTCACGAATGCCGCGAAGTCCTTCACCCGCACCTCGGTCGTCCCGAACAAGACCCTCTTCCCACCTGTCGGCCCGCCCGTGATCGGCACCGGCACGAACTTCATCCCAAGGCTGTTCACATACGGTCGTTCTCTGGTCGCGGACCCCGGTGCTCTCACGACCTCCGGCGAAGGGATCCTTGAGTTCGGCTCCGTCCTCGGCAGGTTCGTCGGCTCCAGAAGCGCCTTGCTCGCCACTGCGAAGGCCTCGCCCAGTTCCGCCACCTGCCGCGCATACTTCTCCTTCAACCCCGGCGTCGGTGCCTGCGCCTGCCGCGCCGCCAGTTCCGACCGCTTTTCACCATATAGCCTCCCGATCACCTCCAGCCCCGCGCCAGGAGGGACCTTCAACAATTGATGGGCGGTCTCAACAGTCATCGAGCATCGAGAGATCGGCGACAACTAAGGATCCCTTCTCGAAGATGCAAGGCGGCTTTGCGAACGCAGCACTGGTTTCTTTTCGGCCAAGGCATTCCCAGGCCGAAGAGTCGGCGGCCGCAGAAGAGCAGATCGCACGGATCAAGGCTGTGCCACAACCCACCCCGCAACACACGACGGTGTCCTGCTGGATACCTCCTTCCACAGGTCTCCGATCCGCTTGACGGCGGCATCGTGATCCCTGCGAAATGCTTCATGAACGTCAAATACGGAAAAATTTCAGCCGCTTCGCGGCCAAAGGGTAAAAAATGTAAAGGGTAAGGAGGGAGCCTAGCCGCCAGACACCACCAACACACAACGAAACCCGATACGGTCAACACGACCACCGGGTACATTGACGCCGCGGCCGGAAGAGAGCAGACCGCGCGGAACAACGCCGCCCCACGACCCACCCCGCAACACACGGGATTCCGACGTGCTGTCGTACTTATCCTCGCACCATTCATACACATTTCCACCGAGATCGTGCAGCCCGTATTCGTTGGCGGCAAAACTGCCCACTGGGGCTGTACGCGAAAAGCCGTCGTTGTATCCTTCGATGCTCCCCCATGATGAGAGCCAGTTGCCCGTTTTGGCCTCTGTTCCGGCATAGTTGCCCGCTCCGGAGGGAGGCGGGAATTCCGTGCCCCAAGGATACACACCGGCGATTTTTTCGTCCTTGCTTTCCGGGCTGGCGACGGCGTTTTCCCGGGCGCCAATCCCCACCGCGCAGCTCCATTCGTGGTCGCTCGGCAGCCGGTACTCCACCCCCTCCTTCCGGGTCAGCCACGCGCAGAACGCCTTGGCATCTTCCCAACTCACGCACACCACAGGGTGATCCTCGCTTTGCGCGAAACCCGGCTTCTTCCACGATCCCCCAGCCTGCTTCCATCCACCTGGCTCCAGGGTGAATGCCTCTCCCCCCGTTGTCATGCCGTGTCCCGTCTCGCTCACGAACGCCGCAAAGTCCTTCACCCGCACCTCCGTCGTCCCGAACAAGACCTTCTTCCCGCCTGTCGGTCCGCCCGTGATCGGCACCGGCACGAACTGCATCCCAAG
>CAZYHO010000325.1:0-5972 GCA_964647495.1 uncultured Akkermansia sp.
CCTTCCACAGGACACGCAGGCGGTTCGTGCAAAAATCCGCCATGCCTTCAGGGTGGCCTTTGCCGGAACCTCTTCATTATTCCTCCCCTCAAATGTACAAACTCCAGTCCTGGGGCATCGCCCCAGGAACGACCGCCACACAATAAATTAAAGGGCTGAAAGCCCGCTCCATAACGAAGAAGGATATGCCGGGCTTTCAGCCCTGATCGATCAGGGGGGATCGGATTCCTGGGGCGATGCCCCAGGCTGAAATGGAACCGGGCCGTTGGCCCTCGGCGAGGGCAGCTTTTTAGACGCGAGCGCCACAAGGCCGAGGCGCAGGGATGAAAATGTGTTTCTCAACGAGTTACGCAACAAACGGCCTTCTTCGACGGCTTGTTGCGCTCGCGGCTAATCGACGCGGGCGCCACAAGGCCTCGGGCGTATTCCTATGTTGCGCAACTCACCGATGGTTGTGTCATAACTCGTTGAAAAGCGAGTTTCGAGTATTGCCCCAAGGACTTTTCGCGCACCGCATCATGACAGCTCTCCCTCCGTTATTCGTGCCCTTCCCTTCGTGGTTAAAAGAATCAGGTTGATTGAAATCCAACAGATTTTCGACCTCAACAGGCGGGACGCCTATTGGGCGCGCAGGCCGGAGGCCAGCGTCACGGGGGCTCCAATGACGAATGACCAATGACCAATGACCTCACCGCGATGGTGTGAAATCGCCGCCGAGGGCGAGGTGGAGGTTGATGCGGTTGTCGAGGCGGAGGCGGCGGACGGTGATGGACTGGGCCTCGGTGGCGAGGCGGCGGTTCTGGGCGGCGAAGACGGTGAGGATATCGCCGACGCCGTCGCGGTAGGCGGCGCGGGCTTCGGCGTCGGCTTCGTGGGCCAGGGCGACGGCTTCCTTGAGCGCGGATTCGCGCCGGGCGAGGAAGGCGTCGGCGGCGAGGGCGGTTTCGACTTCGCCGAACGCATTGAGGACGGATTTCTGGAGTTGGGAGACGGCTTCGCGGTCCTGGGCGTCGCGGACGCGGATTTCGGCGCGGAGGCGGCCGCCGGTGAAGATCGGCTGGAGCACGTTGCCCGCGAGCGACCAGACGCCGAAGTCACTGTCGAGGATGTTGGCGAGGTCGTCGGTGGAGGTGCCGGTGGACGCCGTGAGCTTGAACTGCGGAAAGAGGGCGCGGCGCGCTTCCTCCGACTTGCGGCCCGAGGCGGCGAATCGGCGCTCGGCGGCGAGAATGTCGGGCCGGCGAAGGAGCAGGTCGCTCGGCAGGCCGGCGGGCGGGCGGGGCGGCGGGTCCGGCAGCGTGGCGCGTCCGGCGAGCGAGCCGCGGGCCGGGCGGCCGACGAGCGTTTCGATCTGGCGGCGGGCGGCGTCGCGGGCGCCTGCGGCCTGCTGCACGGCGGCGCGGGCGGAGGCGGTATCGCTTTTGGCGAGGCGGTACTGGGCGCCGACGATTTGTCCTTCGGCCTGGCCGGCGCGAAAGCGGTCGCGCAGCGCACGCTCGGTTTCCTGGGTTGCCTGGAGGGTTTCGGTGGCGAGGCGGTGCTGTTCTTCGGTTTCCGCGAGCGCGAACCAGGCTTTCGCGACCTGCGCCGCGAGCGAGGTGCGCGCCGCGGCATAGTCCATGGCGGCCGCCTCGGCTTCCGCGATCGCCGCCGATGTCCCCTCCCGCACGCGCCCCCAGACATCCAGCTCCCACGAAATGTCGAGCGATGGCCCGAACGTATTGCTCAGGTTTTGCAGGACAGTTTCATCCACGGTGGCAGCGGGTGCCCCACCCTGCCCGCCACCACCGCCGAAATCCGGAAACCCGATGAAATTCTGCCGCGTCCGCCGCGCGCCGAACGCCGCGCTCGCATTCGGACGAGCGGCCGAGGCCACGATGCGCGCCTGCTCCGCCGCCTGATCGACACGAGCGGCGGCCACGCGCAAATCGGGATTGTTCCGCTCCGCTTCGGCGATGAGCGCGTCCAGGCGCCTGTCATGAAACCTCCGCAACCAGCGCGGGTCGACAGGCCGCCGCGCCTCCGGGCGACCCGACCAGGCGCCAGGCACATCCAGGGCGGCCTCATCCAGTCGCGATCCCGGTGGCCGGGCCGCGCACGACACGAGCAGGACCGCCACGACCGCGGCCCAAGGGACGTAGGGAAAGGGGATGGTGATCAGTGTTCGGTCCGGCGATTACTCGGGCTCGAGCGGATCCCGCGGCGGGGTGACTTTGAGGCGGTAGTAGACCGGCGGCGGGGAAGCGGGATCGTTCACCACGGTCACGATACGATGCGAACTCTGCGGCTCCGTGCCGGCGGGGACAAGATCGCCTTCGCTGACGGTGTAGTTGTCGGGATCCTGACTGACAGGCACGCCGCCGGCTCCGGGATCTGGATCCTCCAGATCAGGGTCACTGAGCACCACGGTTTCCCAGGACTCCTCGTCCAGGCTGTCGGAAACCTGGACTTCATACGTCACGCCGCGGGTCGGGTAGCGGCGGAACGTGAACGTCCAGTTGCCGGCATCGTTTTGGGCCATGGTCACGGCGCCGCTGGCATCGGCGACCACCGGGGAGGTGCCGAGGGCGAATTCGAGAGCATTGATGTAGCCGTCGCCATCGGGATCGGCGGATCCACTGGCGTCCGGATTACCCTGGGCGAAGGGCGGGAAATGGAAGTCATCCCATTGCGTGAACGGGTCATCGCTTTCGGGCGGCACCACCAGAAACCGCACAAAATGCATCTCGGACACGCCGGCGGCGTTGGCGGCAACGATATCCGCTTCGAAAACAGACCCCACCGGCACCGTGGTGCGGCCTGAAAGAGTGCGCGTTGACTGGTACGTGGTCATCTCGGACGGAGAGACCGTGCTCATCTCGATACCGGGCGGCAGGCCCGGGATGCCAGGGGTCGGGAGCCGTCCCGCGGCGGCCAGGGAGGCGAACAGCATGCGCTGGTCGAGCGGGAAGATCCGGGTCTCGGGATCGAGGACGAACCAATTGGTCGGGTTGCCACTGGCAGTCAGGGTGTAATTGAATCCGCGGCCCCGCGCGACTTCCACGACGGTGGGCGAATCGGGCAGCTTGCTGGCGGGCCGCGAGATCACCGGGATTTCCGGCTGGATGTAGCCGTGGAGGACGAGGCGGGTGGCCGGCGAGCCGTTTTCCCCCGGGCGGTTCTGGTTGATCATGGCATCGTCCACGGTGCTGGCGTTGCCATCGTAAACGTAATCACGGAAGGTGATCGTCCACTGTCCATTGCCGTTTTCACCCCAGTGGCGCAGCGAGCCGAAAGTCCAGTCGACGAGGTCGTCGGACCCGTCGAAACGGGGTTCCAGCAGGATGCTCTCCATGCCGCCGGGGGAGGTCATTGAAATGAATACCTCACCGAAGTATGCCGTGACGATCCGGTCGATGCGCAGATCGACGTGGGTGATGACAAAGTTCTGAGGCACCACGGCGCTGATGTCCATGGTCACTTCGCCCGGAGCGGCGGTGGCGCTGGCGCCGCGGTCAGGCAGGTGGAGCGTGGTGGAGTGCGTGAACTCGAACTTCATCATGTCCGTCTGCGTCGGCAGCAGGACGCCGATCATCGACTCGGCCACGGCGCGGCCGGCATCCACCAGACCGGCGCCATACTTGTGGTTGAACCAGCGGTTGCCGCTGTTTTTCCGCCAGTCCCTGTCGATCACCACGGAATCCGCCGGATCCGAGAGATCGACGGCGTCCGGGATGGGCGGCTGTTCGGCGGCGCCGGGGTCGGCGGCATAGGCGTCGGGGCTGAAGTGTTTGCGGGCGGTGCGCATCAGGATGTCCTGGACATCGATCCAGCTCAGGCGCGGATTGGCTTCGAGCATGAGGGCGATGACGCCGGAGACGTGGGCTGCGGCGGCGGAGGTGCTCTGGAATCGCCTTGTGTATTTTCCGTCGAGGTATTCGTTCGGGGTATTGCCTCCGGGATTCAGGCCGAAGAGCGCAGGCAGGGGCGGCGTCGTGCTGGTGCCGGGTTTGGCGGCCTCGTTGATCGTCCAGTCCGTAGTGGTGATCGGGAGGATAAGGCCCGGACGGTTGATCAGCGTGCCGCCGGTCAACGGGCGGCGGTCATAGACACGGGCTCCTTTCCGCCAAAAACCGCCGCCACCAGGAGCGACCACGGTGAGGTTGGCGCCCCATTCACTGAGGATGTTCACATTGTCCTCAGTCGGAAGGGGCGGCTCCATGCCCAGGCGGGCGAGCGCCCCGACGGCAATAGCGCCGCGAGCGTTGGCGTAGCCGTCGTTATTGCTGTTGTCGAGCAGGCTGTTCCGGCCGTTGCCCGCCGGGTGGACATAGATCGTACCCAATCCCAGCCGCCCATCGCGCAGGGAGCGATCACGCGCCCCGGGCGTGAAAAAATTGTTATTGAACACCCCGGCCACTTCCGGGCCGGGAGCATCCTGAACACCGGAGTCCGGAGCGCCGAAGCCGATATTCTTGATGTGGATCACAGTTCCCGCGCCGCCATCGGAAAAAGTCGGGATGTCGGTTTCATAGAACGTGCCGCCGTAGATTCTCTTTCCCGGAATGCTTCCGGTCGTGAAATCGTTTTTCCCGAACTCGAAGGCGGCGGCGATGATGACATCCTGGGTCGGGGAAATCAGATCGCCCAGCTCCGGGCGATAGAACGTCGAATCGGGCGGCTCGAGGAAGTTGTCGATGTAGGTATAACTGAAGGCCCGCAAACCTGTGAGGATCGAATTGGGCGCCACGCCGGTGATGCCTACGAAGTTGTTGCCGCGCGCGCCGATCAGGCCGCCCACAAGGACGCCGTGAGCACGGTTGGCCGCGGTGAGTTTGATCGGATCGACGGCAGCACCGCTCGTCCCCTGAACGCGCGGCGGGGGCACGTCACCGGGAAACCTCGGCTCCTGGTTGACCATGTCATAGGCGCGGTGCTCACCCATCGGGGCCAATGCCTCGAAGAGGTCCGGGTGATTGACCTCCAGGCCGTCATCGACGATGCCGATCTTGATGCCGCGCCCGCGGAAGCCGTCGTTGGCCTCATCGAAATCGCCCCAGACAGGAGCCAGATTCGGCATGGCCGACAGCGCTCCGGAAACCGTCGGGAAGAGCCCGATGTTGTACAGATCCCGCTCGGCGGCGTCACTGAGCACCGGCAGGATGGCCCATTGGTCCGGGAAAAATGGATCGTTGGGAATGATCGACTTGGGCTCGACCGGTTTGATCAGGTCGTGATCGACCATGGCGATGCGCCGGTCGGCCGCGAGCAGCGGGACGATTTCCAGCGCGCGGAATGCGTTCCGGGCGATGAAGCGAGTCAACCCGACGCCGGATGCGGAGGCCGGCCGCATTTCCAGATTGTAATGGCGGGCGATTTCCGAAGGCGGCACGCCCGGGTGCAACAACGCGATGATTTCGCCGGTGGCGATGCGCAGGTTGCCCGGGACGCGGAAGGCGTCCTTCACGTACAGGACCGGGTACGTCGACGGCCCGCCCGCCGCGACGCGGTCGAGGACAAACCGTTCCAGCTCCGAGCGACTGGCCCTGGGTCGGATGCGCCCGACGCCGCCTGGATCGCCCTCGCGCCCCAGCGAAAAAACCTCGTCCAGGGCGAGCTGGAGATTCTTGCGGGCGCTCAGGCCGGTCGCCCGCACCGCCACGCCGCTCTCGAGCACCCGGCCGTCGTTGTCCAGCGCGTTCTGCCACAGATTGCGCACCGCCGCCCACTCGGCTGCATCCTGGGGCATGGCCCCGTTCAGGCTGGGCATCACGGAACGCGGTGGCGGAACCATGCGCGCGATGCCCGGATCGGGGCGTTGACGATCCCACGGCTGCCAGAGAAGCACACCGAGGATCGCCAGAAGTACCAAAAGAATGCTGCATTTCAGCATAACGCGCGTCCGGCGAAACCGGCGCTGAGGATGTGGACGTGACATGCGGGGAATAGCCTTGAACAATGACTTGCTGATTGATTATGCAGCCAAGCGAATG
>CAZYHO010000326.1:0-5945 GCA_964647495.1 uncultured Akkermansia sp.
CCGGCGATGGCGCTTGACCGCGGGGCGGAGCGGGCGACTGCTGTCGTTTGCCGGCGGGGGTGGTGTTGCCGCCGCCGCGGCGAGGTTTTTTCCCACCGTCTCATGCTCTCACGCCAGATTGCCGTCATTGATTTCGGGTCGCAGTACACGCAGCTCATCATCCGGCGCATCCGGGAGCTGGGGTATTATTCGCGGCTGTTTCAGCCGGACGAGCTGAAGGCGAGCGGGCATCCGGCGGCGGTGATTCTTTCGGGCGGTCCGCGGAGCACGCGCGAGGAAGGCGCACCGGACGTGGACTTCGAGCATTTGAAATCGCTGGGGGTGCCGGTGCTGGGCGTCTGTTACGGGATGCAGATCCTGAACCTGAAGCACGGCGGCCAGGTGGCGCCGGGCACCAGGCGGGAGTACGGCCCGGTCACGCTGCAACCGGAGCCGGACAGCGCGCTTTTCGATGGCGTGACGCCGTCGCAGATCTGGATGTCGCACTCCGACACCTGCACCGACCTGGCGCCCGGGACAAAAGTGCTGGCGCGGAATCCCGAGGGCGTGCCGGTCGCTCTGCAATTCGGGCCATTGTTTTACGGGATCCAGTTTCACCCGGAAGTCAGCCACAGCCACCAGGGGACCACGATCCTGAGGAATTTTCTCGCGCTGGCGCATGATCCGCCGCGCTTCGAGATGGACTCGTTCAAGGACCACTTGATCGGCGAAATCCGCCGGCAGGTGGCCGGCCGGAAGGTCGTGTGCGGCGTCAGCGGCGGGGTCGACAGCACGGTGCTGGCCGTGCTTCTGCGAGCGGCCGAGGTCGATGTGCGCGCGATTTTTGTGGACCACGGCCTGCTGCGGAAGGACGAGGCGGAGGAAGTGGAGGCGAACTTCCGGCGGCTTGGCGTGCCGATCGAGACGATCCATGCCGGCGACCGGTTTCTGGGCGCGCTGGCCGGCCAGACGGACCCGGAAAAGAAACGCGAGATCATCGGCAACCTGTTTCTCGACGTCTTCTGGGATGCGGTGGGCCAGGACGTGCCGCTCTTCGCCCAGGGCACGCTTTATCCGGACGTGATCGAAAGCGCCAGCAGCGCGAGCGCCATCGCCAGCAAGATCAAAACCCACCACAACCGCGTCGACCGCATCCTCGACCTCCAGAAAGAAGGCCGCGTTCTCGAACCGCTGGCCGAACTCTTCAAGGACGAGGTGCGTGCCCTCGGCGCCACCCTCGGCATCCCTCACAACATCCTCTGGCGTCACCCGTTCCCCGGCCCCGGTCTCGCCGTCCGCTGCCCGGGCGAAATCACGCCCGAGCGCCTCGCCATCATCCGCGAGGCCGATGCCATCTTCATGCGCCAGCTCGCCGAGTCCGGTTGGTACGAAAAAACATGGCAGGCCTACGCCGCACTCGTCCCGGTCCGCACCGTCGGGGTCAAAGGCGACGAGCGCAGCTACGAGTTCGCCATTTCCCTCCGCGCGGTGACCAGCGAGGACGCCATGACCGCCGACTGGGCGCGCCTGCCGTACGACCTGCTCGCCGCCGTCTCCAACGAAATCCTCAACCGCGTCAAAGGCATCAACCGCGTCCTCTTCGACATCTCCACCAAACCGCCCGCCAGCATCGAGTGGGAGTGAGCCGTCAGGCCGCCTGGTACCCGGAAGCGGGTGCGGCGCCCTCGGCGGCGGAAAGCACGCCCGGCGAAATACCCGGCGGGATGGCGAGCACCTTGTCCACGCGGTGGCGATCCATATCGATGATTTCGAAGCGCCAGCCTTTCCACTCGAATATCTCCCCTTCAGCCGGCACGTGCGCCAGTTGGGAAACCACGAAACCGGCGACCGTCTGGTAGTCGCGCCCCGCCTCCTCGGGAAGCTGCAGTGACGCGAGCCTTTCCGTCAGGTCCTCCACATCGTACAGCCCGTCGATCAGCCAGGTCCCGTCCTCACGGCACTTGGCTTCGGGCTGGAGGCGCTGATCGAGGCTCGGGATGTCCCCGAGCACCGCCTCGGCCACATCCGACATGGTCACCAACCCGGTGATGCCGCCGAATTCATCCGCCACCAGGGCGACGTGAAAGCGTGTCCGCCGCAGGGCTTCGAGGAGCTGCCGCACGTTCTGTGTCTCCGGCACGACGAGCGGGCGTATCATGAGGTCGCGAACGCGGGCCGCGGTCCCCGCAGCCAGGTTGGCGTACAGCGATTTGATCGAAACGATGCCGACCACGTTGTCGCGGTTGCCTTCGTACACGGGAAAGATCGAGTGCCCGCTGACCACGATCTTGTGCCAGACCTGCTCGGAGGGTTCGTCGCGGCCGAGAAAGACGATCTTCGGACGCGGCGTCATAATTTCCCGCACCGTCAGGCTGTCCAGGGAAAGCACGCTTTCGACCATCTCCTGCTCCGCTTCGTCAAAGACACCCGCGTCCCTCCCCTCCTGCATCAGATCGACCACCTCCTCGTCGCTCACCGTCGGTTCGCTCTGCGGCGTGATGCCGAACAGCCCGAGGATCCAGTCGGTCACCCCCGCCAGCAGGCTGACCACAGGCCCGAGCATCCGGGACATGCACCTCATCGGCCGCGCCATCAGCCGCGCTATCGACTCAGGCGCCCACAACCCGACACGCTTGGGCACCAACTCCCCGATCACCACCTGGAGAAACGTGATGCCCAATATCACCACCGCCAGCGCCCCCCAATGTGACTGCCAGGCCGAAAAGCCCACCTCCTCGACCAGCCACACCCTGAGCCGGTCCGCCAGCGTGTCACCCCCGTACGCCGCCGCAATCGCCCCGATCAACGTGATGCCCACCTGAACAGTGGACAAAAAACGCGTCGGCTCCTCCGCCAGTTGCAGCGCGGCCGCCGCCCGGCGATCCCCCTCCTCCGCCAGCCTCTTCAGTTTGCCCCGCCGGGCGGAAACGATCGCCAGTTCCGCCATGGCAAACACGCCGTTCGCCACGACCAGCATAAGAACTATCAGAAGCTCGATCGCCATCTACAGGCGGGCATCATGGCGCGGGATGCCGCGATCTACAAGTGGCTTCGTTGGGGGGCACGCCTTCGCGGTTCGCGGTTCGCGGTTCACGGTTCACGGTTCACGGGGCTGATGCCTGTCGCACGCGAGTTGACCGCAGGGCGTCCGGGGTGTCCGGCGCCTTCCTGTCCGTCATTCCACCGGGCGCACGGCGCCGGGCAGTTCTGTCAGGCGGATGTCCTTGAACTCGATTTTCGTCGGCCCACCCGAGTGCAGTTGCAGGGCGAGGTGGCCATACAGCTCGCGCTGCTCCTTCGGCTGCCGGTCGTTGACCGGCGTGCCGTCGGGTTTCAGTTCGGTGAAAGCGCGATCGATGACCTTGGTGGTGGCGACACCGTTGAGCGACAGCGTGATATGCTCGCCGGCGGCGGTGATCACGTACTCGTTCCAGTCGTTCTTCTTGAATGCCTCCTTGACCTGCGCGGCCTCGGCGAAACGCGTTTCGGATTTCTGGCCGAGGCGGTCGTACACCGCCTTGACCCCGTGCGGCCCGAGCAGCCCGCGGCCGTGCTCGTCCCAGAGGACGCCGACGTAATTCCCGGCGTTGTCGATGTCCGCCTGATACCCTTTCACGTCGCGTCCGCCGTCGAGCAGCTCGCTGCGAAACTGGATGCCCCCGTTCGCGTCATCCCCGCCCGTCAGCCGGAACTGCAGCCGCAGCTCGAAATCGGCCAGCTTCCCGCCCGTCCATGCCAGAAATGAATTCCGGTTCAGCGGGCGCTCCGCCGTGCTTTCACCCACGATGCTCTCGCCCTCGGCGCGCCAGAAGGCGGTATCGCCACTCCACCCGTTGAGGCTGCCCGGTTGGATGAGCCGCCTCGAGCCGTCCGCCTCCGCCGCCGGACGCTGCTGGATGTGCACGAACGTTCCCTTCTTGGACCCGACGACGACATCCGGAAGCCCATCGCGATTGACATCCGTGGCCATGACCTGCGTGCCGATGCCGGAATCGTCATCGATGAAATGCGGCACGAACGACACCTGGCCGGCCCCGCCCCCGCGCACCGTGCGAAACCAATAGAGCACCGCCGGCTCCATGCCTCCCGGGTCGCCGCCGTTGTGGGCGAACCATCGCTTTCCGGTCACGAAATCCATCACCCCGTCGCCGTCGAAGTCCGCCATGTCCACCGCGTGATGCTGGCTGAACGCCACCCGTGTCGGGCTCGTATCCGGGTCATTGCCGATGATCAGGTGCTCCTTCCACTTCGTTCCGGCGCCATCCAGATTCTCGAACCACGAAAGTCCGAAATCATGCGCCGCCATCGACGTGAGCACGTCGTTGTCCCCGTCCCCGTCGAAATCGTAAGCGTACATTTGCGCGCCCCCCGAACCGAACGGCGCCTCGTGTGCCGTCCACTCCGGCTGGAGGCGCCGGTCCGCCGGATGCTCGAACCACCCGCCTCTCCAGATCAGATCGACGCGCCCATCATTGTTCACGTCGCCGAGCCCCAGCCCGTGAGTGAAGCGGCCCATGCCCGGAATCACCGGAGAAATCGCAGTAAACCGCCACCCTCGCGCCGGCTCGGTCCAGTCCGGTTCGGCAAATCCGAATCGCTCTTTCACCGAGCACACGATCTCCGGCTTCCCGTCCCCGGTCACGTCCGTGAGCGTCGGCGATTCGTTGTCGACGCCGTTCAGCGCCACATGCCGCCTCCACAACCCCTCGCCGCCCTGCGGGTTCTCGAACCAATATGCCTCTTCCCCTGGAAACCCGAGCACCACCACGTCGTCCCAGCCGTCTCCGGTCACATCGTACGCGTACGCGACAAAATTCTTCGAGTACGCCCGCACATCGAACCGGCTCGCCTCGTAAATCACCGTCGTCTTCGCGAAATCCGGCCCGAAAAAAATGTTCGGCCCCGACACCACGTCACTCACGCCGTCCTTGTTGAAATCTCCAACGGCCGCCCCCTCGGCATGGAAATCGCGGCTCAGCACCCGCGTTTCAAACGTGATCACCGGCCCGGCCGCGCCACCCGCCACGGGGATTCCAGCCGCCGCCGTCGTCGCCGCCAACAATAAAAAATTCGGGGTTTTCATCATGTGTTCAAAACGATTGGTCCAGTGTGCATTTGCGCGCGCGCCCCCCGTCCACCAGGCGGCCGCACCCCGCCACCATACCGCTCCCGCCCCGCCACCCAACAAAAAATGCGCCGTCCCGCCCGCCCGCCCGGAGAAATGCTCGCGGAGAATTGCTTGATATCCAGCCCATCCCAAGCCTACAATCACACACCCATGCCATCCGATCCCGAAGGACTGCACGAGCGCGGCCGCCAGGCCGACAAGATCGTCAAGAACCCGACTCGCTACAAGATCTGCGAAGGGTGCGACTCCATCGTGGTCGCATCCTCCGTCACCTGCGTGTCGTGCCACAGCTATCGCTTCAACGAGGATCCGGAAGCGGTCGCCGCGCAGGCGCGCCTCCTCGCCCAAAAAGAGCGCCAGTCCGTGCTCGCCAGCGATTTCGACTGAGCCACCGGTCCTTTGCTTTTGGGTTCGGCCTTCCAAGGGTGTCTCGAATAGCCCTTCGCCTCCCGCTCGGAAGCCTCGGGAGAATCGGGAACCGGGCCATCCCCCTGCACGCGGCAACCGCTGACGCGCCCGGAGGATCGCGTCCCACCCCGGAGCTTCGCTTTCATGTCTGAGTTTTGAAGCGGGCCTATGTCCTCGCACCGAACACCTCTGATCCGTGCCCCGTGTACCGCTGCACCGTGCACCTGTCACAGGGCACGCCAGCGGTAGCCGAGTCTGAGGCCATGGGGGACCGTCGATTCTCGGAGTCGTGCAAAAATCCCCCATGCCTTCAGGGTGGCCTTGGCCGGAACCTCTTCATTATTCCTCCTCTCATATGTGCAAACCCCAGGGACTGGGCCTTCCGACAGGCCACAAATTCATTGTTGCAATTTTGTGGAAGATGTGAACT
>CAZYHO010000327.1:0-4666 GCA_964647495.1 uncultured Akkermansia sp.
GCGCGCACCGAGGCGTCCGAATTCAACGCGACCACCAGCGCGTCCCCCAAGGCGCGCGCCTGCGCGAGGTAGCGCACGTGCCCGGCGTGCAGCAGGTCGAAGACGCCATTGGTGAAAACGAGCTTCCGCCCCGCCGCGTCCAGCGCATCGCGCAACGCCCGGACTTCCGCCAGCGAGGAAATGGGGGATGTATCCATGACGGTACTCGATGCCACAATGGCCGGTCTGCAAAGGGCAATCAGTGGGAGGGCGGAGTGGTTCCAGAAGGGACGAGAGGGACCAAAGGGACAAAAAGGACAAAAAGGACAATGACGCTCTGCTTTCGTCCCTTCGGTCCTTTTTGTCCTTCTTGTCCTTTTTTTGTCCCTCCTTGTCTCTGCGGCCCGGGCTCCTGCACCCGCCGTTGCGCGCGGCGCGGGGCTCCATAGGATCGGGGGCCATGCACGACCCACGCCTTGACCAACTGGCCCGCCAACTGGTGCGTTTTTCCACTTCGGTAAAGAAGGGGGACAACGTCTTGATCGATTTGTACGACACACCCGCCGAAATGGGGGTGGCGCTGATCCGCGCGGTGCGGGAGGCGGGCGCCGTGCCGTACGTGAACCTGAACGACGCGCGGCTGGTGCGCGAGTTGTACCGCAAGGCGAGCGAGCCGCAGATGACGGCGCAGGCGGACGTGCTGCTGCACCAGATGAAAAAAATGCAGGCGTACATCGCGGTGCGCGGCAGCCACAATATCACCGAGACATCCGATGTGCCGGCGGACAAGATGAACCTCGTCTCGCGCCTGCTCCGGCCGGTCATCAACCATCGCGTGGGCAAGACGAAATGGTGCGTGCTGCGCTGGCCGACGCCGGCCATGGCGCAGCAGGCCGGCATGAGCACGGAGGCGTTCGAGGATTTCTTTTTCCGCGTCTCGCTGCTCGACTACCGGAAGTTCGTGCCGGGCATGAAAGCGCTGAAATCGCTGATGGACCGGACCGACCGCGTCGAGATCACCGGCCCTGGCACCGACCTGCGGTTTTCGCTCAAGGGGCTGAAGGCGATCTCGTGCGGCGGGCAGTACAACATTCCGGACGGCGAGGTCTTCACCGCGCCGGTGAAGCGGTCCGTCGAGGGCACCCTCACTTACAACGCCCCGACCATTTACCAGGGCATCGCGTTCGACTCGATCCGCCTGACCTTCAAAAAAGGGAAGATCGTCGACGCCAGCGCGAACAACACGGCGGCCCTCAACCGCATCCTCGACAGCGACGAGGGCGCGCGGTTCATCGGGGAATTCGCGCTCGGCTTCAACCCGGAGATCCGCCACCCGATGCGCGACATCCTCTTCGACGAAAAGATCGCCGGCAGCTTCCACTTCACCCCCGGCCAGGCCTACGAAGGCGTGGCCGACAACGGCAACCGCTCGCAGGTCCACTGGGACATGGTCTGCATCCAGCGGCGCGACTACGGCGGCGGCGAAATCAGATTCGACGGCAAACTGATCCGCAAGGACGGCGTGTTCGTCGCCAAGGGACTGGACAGTTTGAATGGCGGGTGATCGCGAACCTGGCACTGACGGCAATCAGGCGGGCACGGGAATTCCGCTCTGGATGGCGTCCAGACAGACCTGATTGAGGCTCTTCCCCTCCTTCCAGGCGCGCACGGCCAGCGCTTTGTGCAGCGCCGGCCCTGTGCGCAGCAAGAACTTCCCGCTGTATTCCTGCGCGATCACCGGCTCCGGCAATGTGCGGCCCTCCTCGAGCCTGTCCGCCACCACTTCCTCTACAATCCTCGTCAGATCGGCATACACCCGCACCTCGTCATCTCCGTGCGTTCCGCCACCGAACAATTCTTTCCCGGTTTGCAGACGAACCCCGCTTTCTTCAGATCGGCTTCGAGTTTGCGGATTTTCTTCGGCCCCTTGAATCGATACCATGATACTGATTGAATGCAAACGGAACCGTCCCCTTCCATCGTTCCATCGTTCCCGCTACATGTACTCTGAATTGACAGGACCGGGCGCGCTCTGGTTCATTGGGGGTCCGCCGCCATGTGACGACCGCGTGGCCGGCCGTTCACACACGCCACCACCCCCGATCCGACATGACCTGCTTCGTCTCGCCATTGACCGTCATTCTGCCAGCCATCGCCATGACCGGCGTGTTGCGCGGCGACATTCCGCCGGACCAGCCGGGCCTGGTGAGCCGCGAGTTCATTTACGAGAGCGCGCCCTTTCCCGAGTGCCACGCCTCGACGATCGCGGAGACGCCGGCCGGATTGGTGGCGGCCTGGTTCGGCGGGGTCGAGGAGAAAGATCCGAGCGTCGGCATCTGGGTCGCGCGGCATGAAGGCGGCGCATGGACAGAGCCGGTCGAGGTGGCGGACGGGGTACAGGCGGACGGGGTGCGGCTGCCGTGCTGGAACCCGGTGCTGTGGCAGGATCGGGCGGCCGATCCGCGGAGCGAGGTCGAGGCGGCCAATGCTCCGGCGGGTGACGGCCCGCTGCTGCTGTTTTACAAAGTCGGCCCGAGTCCGAGCACATGGTGGGGGATGCTGAAGCGCAGCGAGGACAGCGGCCGCACATGGTCGGCGGCCGAGCGGCTGCCCGACGGCATCCTCGGTCCGATCAAGAACAAACCGGTCCGCCTGCCCAATGGCACGCTGATTTGCCCGAGCAGCACGGAGTCGGCGGACGGCAAGAACGAATGGCGCGTCCACTTCGAGCTGACGCGTGATCTGGGAAAGACGTGGACGAAAATCGTGCCGCAGGCCGCGCCGTCCGGCGAAAAGCCGATCGAGGCGATCCAGCCGAGCGTGTTGATCTCCAGAAACGTGAACGGACCATTCCGGCTCCGGGCGCTGGGCCGGACGCGCGGCGGGAAAGTATTTGAAACGTCGTCAACTGACGGCGGACGCACGTGGTCACCGGTGGAACTGACCGATGTGCCGAACCCGAACAGCGGCACCGATGCGGTCACGCTGCGCGACGGGCGGCACGTCCTTGTCTACAACCCTGTCGCCAAGGGGCGATCGCCGCTGTCGGTCGCGGTCTCGGAAGATGGCCTGACCTGGCGCGACGTGCTCGTCCTGGAAAACGAGCCGGGCGAGTACAGTTATCCCGCCGTGATCCAGGCGGCCGACGGCAGGCTGCACATCACGTACACATGGAAACGCCAGCGCGTGCGTCACGTGGTGGCCGATCCCTTGAAGTGGAGGTGATGGGTGGTTGGTATTTCATGCGATGAAACTCGAATGGATCCGGAAGTTGATGCGCCTTGGCCTTGCGGCGGCCGGTGTGCTGTGGGCGTCTCCGTGCGCCGCGGCGGTCGAATCGCCCAACATCATCTTCATCCTGGCCGACGATCTCGGCTACGGCGAAGTCGGATGTTACGGCCAGAAACTCATTCAGACGCCGCGGCTCGACCGTATGGCCGGTGAAGGGATCCGGTTCACGCAGTTTTATGCCGGCGCGACCGTTTGCGCGCCGTCGCGCAGCGTGCTGATGACCGGGCGGCATGGGGGGCGGACCCGCGTCCGCGGCAACGGCGGGGGACGCACCGGCCTCGGCCAGCAGTTGCGTGCCGAGGATGTCACGGTGGCCGAAGTTTTGCGTGAAGCGGGTTACGTCACCGCGCTGATCGGCAAATGGGGGCTTGGCGAACACGACACGCCGGGCGGGCCGCTGGGCCAGGGATTCGATTTTTTCTACGGCTACACAAACCAGACACATGCCCACAACCACTTCCCGGATTTCCTGTGGCGCGGCGCCTCGCGCGAGACGCTGCCGAACGACCGCATCCCGGTCGGCGGGGTCGACGGCGCCGGGTACTCGACCAACCGGCTCGTGTACGCGGGCGACCGGTTCGCGGACGAAGCCGTCGCGTGGATCGACGCGCGCGCCGGCGGACCGCCGTTCTTTCTGTATCTCTCGCTGGTCGCCCCGCACGCGAACAACGAGCGGGCTCAAGCGCTGGGCGACGGCGCCGAGACGCCCGACTACGGTCCGTATGCCTCGCGCGACTGGTCCGATGCCACCAAAGGGCATGCGGCCATGATCACCCGGATGGACGCCCAAGTCGGGCGCCTGCTCGATCATGTCAAAGAGCGCGGGCTGGACGAGCGCACCATCGTGTTCTTTTCATCGGACAATGGCCCGCATCGCGAGGCCCGGCACGATACGAACATTTTCCGGGCGGGCGGACCGTTCCGCGGCTGGAAACGCGACCTCACCGAAGGCGGGATCCGCGTCCCGATGATCGCCCGCTGGCCCGGTCGCATCCCGGCCGGCGCCGTGACGGGCCATGTCGCATCGTTTTCGGATTTCCTCGCAACCGCGGCGGCCCTGGCGGGCTTCGACCCGCCGAGCGGGCTGGATTCGATCAGCCTGGTGCCGGTCCTGACCGGCCGCGAACAAGACCAGCCGAAACACGATGTGCTCTACTGGGAATTCCACGAACGCGGGTTCGATCAGGCCGTGCTCGTGGACGGCCGGTGGAAAGCGATCCGGCGGGGAGCCGCCGGAACCACCGAGCTATATGACCTGCGCGAAGATCCCGGCGAGACAAAAGACGTGGCGCGCGAACATCCGGAGCGCGTCGAGCGAGCCGAAGCCCTCTTCCGCTCCGAGCGCAGCGAGTCCGAAGACTGGCCCGCACCCAAGTGACGGCGTCTTACGGGAAGC
>CAZYHO010000327.1:4766-5926 GCA_964647495.1 uncultured Akkermansia sp.
GCTGGCGTGGCCGAGCAGTGACTGCACCGAGCGGAGGTCGGCGCCGTTGTCGAGCAAGTGGGTGGCGAAGCTGTGGCGGAGTTTGTGTGGTGTGGCGGGCACGGCGACCCCGCTGCGGCGCAGGTGTTTCTTGAGCAGATCGTTGACGGCGCGCGCGGTAATCCGGCTTCGGCGCTTGCTGATAAACAACGGCCCTTCGTGCACGCCGGCCTGCTGGCGGTATTTCTGGATCGCCTCCACCGCGGGTGGGCCGATCGGGCACAGCCGTTCCTTTTTCCCCTTGCCCAGCACGCGCACGGTGTCGTCGTACGGATCGATGTGCCCGACGTTCAGCGCCACCAGCTCCGACAGCCGCAGGCCGGCCGAGTAGAACAGCTCGAGGATCGCCGCATCGCGCGCCGCCGCCCACGCCGTCGCCTGCTTTTCTTTCTTTCCTTCCGTGCCCGGCGCCGCCAGCAGCGACTCCATCTGGTTCACGGTGAGGACGACCGGCAGCTTCTTCTCGGGTTTCGGCAATTGGACGGCCGCCAGCGGGTTGATCGCCAGCTTTTTCCGGCGCGTCAAAAAGGAATAAAAACTGCGCATCGCGGCGAAATGCAGCCGGATCGTGGAGCGCGCCAGCTCGCGCTTCATCATCGTGAAAAGGTAGGCCCGGAAATCGTCCGCCGTCGCCACTTCCCAGCCGCTGAAACGTGCGTTCCCGGCGCGATAGCAGGCCAGCGCATGACGATAATTGGCTATTGTGCGATCCGAGGCGCTGCGTTCGACGTGCAAAAACTCCAGGAACTCGTCCACCAGCCGGTCGACATCAGGCGCCGGCGCGGCTGCGCCGGTCGTGGCGGCCGCGGAAGGATCAGTGGATGGCGGCTCTCGCGCCGGATCAGGACATCTCATGACGAAAAGACGACGGTACTTGACATCGCATGACTATAAGGGCAAGCGCGCGATCGCGAGGCGCACTCTCCCCGATCATGATCCGGTTCAAAGAGTTTGTGGAGCGAAAGCGTTGGAATGGTCCGGGTGGACCCGGTTTTTTCACATGATGCACATGCAGCAACGGGTTCGTGCGGATTATCGTTGCGTTGGAGTCCCGCCTTCAGGCGGCAGCGCGGAGCCGAGTGCGCAATGGTGTGTGCGCACCAAGCTTTCGCTGCCCGGCT
>CAZYHO010000328.1:0-5919 GCA_964647495.1 uncultured Akkermansia sp.
CGGGCAAGATGCGCCGCCCTGCCCGAGAACTGCCAAATCGCCTGCGGAAGTCCAATTGATTCCCATTCCTGTCGTTGAGACATCTTGAGTAATTGGCGAATTATTCTTGGCCGCGTTCCTTATTAGCGCGCGGCTGTCTTCACCGGATCGGCGATGCGGAGCTGCGTACTCAGCCACTGCGGCAGGTCTTCGATTTGATACCCCAGGTCGGCAAAAAACGCGGTATGGCCTTCGGCGGGGCGCGGCATCGTGATGACCAGCGGCCCTTCGGCGGGATATTCGACCGGGCGCGACTCCCAGCGGGCCTCGCGCAGATCGCGTTTCGGGCCGGAAGCGACCCAGAGTTTGGCTTCCTGCGGCCGCGGATCGGCGGTGACGGTGAGGCGGAGCTGGCCGTCCGGCGCGTCATCGTGTTTCCATTGGAGTTTTGGCAGCGGCGTGTCCGTCAGGATGTGCCGGACGAACGCGCCGACGTTGTTGATGGCGCGAATTGGCGTGAGTTTTTTGCCGTCCGGAGTGCGCTCGGTGAGGTCGTGGCCGGCGTTCGGCGTGTATGAAATATACTTGTCTCCGGGCAGGTCATCCCAATAGAGGTTGAGGGCGTCGGTGGTCCAGTAGCGGTCGTTGTTTCCGAGCACGACGAGCTTGGGCATGGTGAACTGGCGGCGATAGATCCACGGATCGACCATGGCCCAGAGTTTTTGGGCGGCATCGGTTTCCGGAAGCGGCACGAGCCCGCGCTTGGTGTACGGCTCGATCTGTTCGCTCGGCCCGCCGAACGATTCGATCTGGTACGGAAGCTGGGCTTTCATGTTCAGCGTGTCGATGACCATCGGCGTGATGGCGAGGACGCGCGGGTCGACGGCGGCGGTCAGCCATGTCGTCCAGCCGCGTTTCGAGGCGCCGCCGACGATGAATTTTTCGGTCTTGTCAGTCCAGTGCTGCCCGCTGAATTCCTGGATGGCGTCCATGGCTTTGACGACGGATTTGACCATGGGGAAAAGGAGCGGCCAGGATCCGTCACCGGACTCGAGATAACGGACGAATGTTTCGGCGATGAGGTCGTCCTCGTGGAGGCCGTTGAAGAGCGGCTGGCGCGGCACACCGAGCACGATGGCCACGGGAGCCTTGACCTTGTTGGCGATCAAGGTGCCGAAGACGGCGTTGCGGGGGTCGGCTTTGCCGCCTTCGTTGAGCAGCATCACGGTCTTCGTCGGCACGCCCTTGGGAGTGAAAACGACCAGGTCGTGCTCCCAGGGAAAGCCCTGCCAGGACTGGCTGGTGAGCCGCAGGTGAACCACGTCGCATTCGCTGATCACCTGTTCATTCACTTTTTTCCATTCGAACGCCGGCTCGGGGCGGGCCACGTAGGCCGCCAGGTCACCGGGAAGCGCGGCTTCGGCATGGGCGCGAACGGGCATGCTCAGGCAGGACAGGGCGGCGAGCCAGATGGGAAAACAGGGCGGTTTCATGGGGAACGGCACATCTAGCACAAATTCGGCCTTGAACCATAGAATTTCTGCCCGCTAGCTGGTGAACCGCCGGAGTCTGCGGCATAATTACCTCAACCGGTCGCCGGCCACCATGGGTTCGAAAGCGGAATGAGCTTCCGCCGGAGGGCGTTGGTGGACGAGTCCGCGGCCACTCCCTCTGCCTGAAACCATGATTGACTTCTTCCGTACTGTATTTGGTGCCAATGTGTTGTCGATGCCGACGCGAATGGCGGCCTGGACGCGGCCGTGCCTGGCGGCCTGGATTGTGTGTGCGGTCCTGATGGCCGGGCCGGCGGCGGCGCAATTGCGCCTCACGGAGATCCAGGTGGTGAACCCATCGGGCGTCGCGGACGAGGACGGCACGCCACAACCCTGGGTCGAAATCTGGAACACCAACCAGAACTCGAGGGTCGCGATGAACAACTACAAGCTGAGCGACGGCACGACGACATGGGCCTTCCCTCCCGCGGACATCATGCCCGACGAACATATGATCGTCTGGCTTTCGGGAAAAAACCGGCGGGTTTCGACGGCGCCATTGCACACGAATTTCACCCCCGATCCCGCGGGCGGCGCCATCACCCTCTTTAATGCGGCCAGCACACCGGTCCTGCTTTCCCGGTTCAACTACCCGGCGCAGAGTGCCGGCGTCTCCTGGGGAAGGGACGCCACCGACACCGCTCCCGAGCCGACGGTCACCGGGTTTTACTCCTCGCCCACCCCGAACCTGCCCAACAATTTCGAAGGGCCGGGCGTGGCCGGAAAAGTCGTCTTCGGCACGACCAGCCGCGCCTTCACCGGCACGATCGAAGTCAGCCTCGCCCAGGCCATGCCCGAGGCGGGCGCCGAGATCCGGTATACGGCGACGACCAACCTCCCCGTCAATCCCCCGAGCACGCTGCCGGACGGCGAGAGCACGCTGTACACCGGACCGATCACCGTCAGCGCGACGACGATGATCCGGGCGCGCGTTTTCGCTCCCGGGAAACTGCCCGGTGAGGCCGATACGCAGGCATTCCTGCTGCTCAGCGCCAACGCCGCGGACTTCAGTTCCCCGATTCCGATCATCGTCCTGACGAACTTCGTCCGGAGCACGCCGCCGGAAACCGGCGATCAGCCGAGCTTCATGTGGGTCTGGGAGCCCGCCGCCCCGGACAACCGCGCGCGTTTCACCAACCCTCCGACGCTGGCCTCGCGCACGGTGATCGACCGCCGCGGCTCGAGCACCCTGGGCAATCCGAAGTTCAACCTCAATCTGGAGACACGCTATCCCTACAACGAGGACCAGGTCCAGTTCCCGCTGCTCGGCATGCCGTACGAATCCGACTGGGTGTTGCACGCGCCGTATTATTTCGACCCCGCGCTTCTCAGGAACCCGCTGGCATACGCGCTGAGCAATTCCATCGGCCGCTACGCGAGCCGCAACCGCATGGCCGAGGTCTTCGTGGACGTGAACGGATCATCGCTCAGCTTCACCGACTCCTCGTCCGGAGACTATTTCGGCGTGTATAACGTGATGGAGAAAATCCGCCGCAACAACGATCGCGTCGATATCCGGCGCCTGCTGAAATACGACAACGACGACGTCTCGAAGACGGGCGGCTGGATCTGGAAAGTGGACCGTCTCGATCCGGGCGATTCCGGGTTTTCCGCGGGCGGCCAGAGCTTCGCTTATTATTACCCGAAAGAAGTCGAGGTGAAATCGCCCCAGCGGGATCCGCAGGAGCAATACCTGGCGAAGAACACCTATCCCACGAGCAGCAACCCGCTGCCGGCCGGCTACATCAAGCGGTTCGCGGATGCGTTGAACAGCGCGGGCTTCACCAATCCCCAGACCGGCTACGCGGCGTATCTGGACGTCCCGGCGGCCGTCGACCACCACCTGCACAACGTCTGGTGTTTTAATGTGGATGCGTTGCGCCTGAGCGGGTACTGGACCAAGGAGCGGGGCGCCAAGATGTTTCCGGGGCCGGTGTGGGATTTTGACCGCTCGCTGTGCTCGACCGACGGCCGAGACCTCAATCCGAACGTCTGGCGTTCCACGGTGCCGGATTATGGCACGGACTTCTTCAACTACACGTGGTGGAACCGGCTCTTCCGCGATCCGGACTTTTACCAGAAATATATCGACCGCTGGCAGGAATTGCGGCGGCCGGGTCAGCCGTTCTCGGCGCCGGTGGTCGATGCGCTGGTCGATTCGCTCAACGCCGAGATCGGCGATGAGGCGGTCGCGCGCGATTTCAGGCGCTGGCGGCAGTCGAAACGGCCGTGGAGGAGCCCGTTCACAGGCATCAATTATCCCGCGCCCGGCAACAACCCCGCGCTGGGGCAGGTGGCCGAGGTTCAGCGGATCAAAGACTGGCTGCAACAGCGGGCGGATTTCATGGACTCGCAGTGGGTCGGACCCGTGACGTCTTCGCTGCCGGACGGCAATGTGCCGGCGGGAACGAACGTCACCCTGACCGGACCGGAGGGTGCGACCATTTACTACACGATCGATGGCGCCGACCCGCGCGCGCCCGGCGGGCTGCTCACCGGCGAAGGTCCGGTGCTCTCGGAGGGTGCGAGAGTGTATGACGGGCCGATCACGATCAGCGCCACGTCACGGATCCGCGCGCGCGCTTTCAAGGCGGATCACACGGCGCTGACCGGCGCCAACAACCCGCCGTTGGTCAGCCGGTGGGGCGGGCTGCTCAACGTGCGGTATGCCACCGATCCGCCCGCCGCGGCCGGCACTCTGGTTTTTTCCGAAATCCACTACAATCCGACTGTGCCTACATCGCAGGAGCTGGCCGTGAATCCGCTCTGGGAGGCGAGCGATTTCGAGTTTGTCGAACTTTTTAACCCCGGCCCTGGCCCGGTCGATCTGCTCGGAGTGTCGCTGGCGAACGGGATCGATTTCGAGATCGCCGCGACCGATGCCCTTTCCCTGCCGGCGGGTGGCAGCGTGGTGATCGCGGGTGATCCGGCGGCGATGGCGGCGCGTTATGGATCATCCATCGGGCCGGTGCTCGGCGGCTTTTCCGGCAACCTCTCGAACGGCGGTGAGTTGGTAAGCCTGGTCGCCGCCAATGGCAGTGACATCCTCAACGTCAATTTCGACGATGGATGGCATCCGGCCACCGATGGAAGCGGGCCGAGCCTCGTCGTCTACGATCCGCTGGCCGCGGCCGCCTCATTCAACACAGCGGCCAATTGGCGGTCGAGCGCGGCCGCCGGCGGATCGCCCGGCGCCTACGACCCGCGCAGCGCGCCCCGGCCGGACGCCGGCGAGCCCAAGTCCGGCCCGCTCAACAACGTGCCGGTCGATGGCTCGCTGGCCGGAGGGTTCGGCGGCACGACCGCGGCTCCGCTCGTGCATTGGAGCGTGATCGACGGCCCGGGGACGGCGGTTTTTACGCCGGCCGATACCATCGCCGCCACCGCCTCGTTCTCGCAGCCGGGAACGTACACGCTTCGTCTGAGTGCCGGCGACGGCCTGCTCGTCCGGACTGATGACGTGGTCGTTCAGGTCGCGGTGTTGTCGTTCGAGTCCTGGCTCGAGAGCTATCCGGGCATCGGCTCGGCGGATGACGACAGCGACGGGGATAGCCGCAGCAATTTCCTGGAATACGCTCTGCTGACCGATCCCACCGTGCCGCAAGCCGACGCGCCGCCGCTTGTCGTCTTCGAAGACGGCCGGCAGACGCTCACGTTCACACGGCTCACTCCGCCCAGTGACGTGGTGTACATGCTGCAGATCAGCCCGGATCTCGCCAATTGGCGCGATCCGGCGCCCGGCGAAGTCGCCGAGGAGATCATTGCCACGGACGGGTACACCCAGACCGTCAAGCTGATCGACAGCGTGGCCGCCTCGGCCGGGCAGCCCCGGTACCTGCGGTTGAAGGTCACCGCGGCGCCGTAGATTCGGCGCCTGCCGCAGGGCCGCGCTTGCTTTTGACGCGGACGAGGCCATTCATGCGGAATGATCCTCGCACCCGCTCCATTCCTGCGCGCGTCCGCCTGCCTCGGCATCGCCGCGCTCGCCCTCGCCGCCTGTCAATCTCCGGCGCCCGCGCCCGATCGGTTCGCCCAGGCGGACCGCGATGGCAACGGCGCGCTGACCGCGGCGGAGGTGAGCGATTATTTCGTGAACGCCATTTTCGATGCGCGCGACACCGACAAGGATGGCCGCATCACCAAGGCCGAGTGGAATCCGCAGATGGATGCCGTAGAAGCGCGTGAATTCGTCCTGCGCGACACAAACAACGACGGAGCGGTGACGCGCGAGGAAGCGACCGCGTACGCCCGCCGCCGCGGACTTTACACGAAGGAAACCCGCGAGGCCGACACCAATAAAGACGGCCTCCTCTCCCGCGCCGAAGTCACCGCGTATTATGCCTCAAAGGAATGAGACACAATGGGCATATTTGACAACCGCCGCCCG
>CAZYHO010000329.1:0-5893 GCA_964647495.1 uncultured Akkermansia sp.
GGGGTGGGGCGTGACCTCCGGGCACGCAAGCGGTTCCCGAGTCTGAGGCCATGGAAGGATGCCGATTCTCGGATGACGCCCGAGACGGAAAGCGCGAATGCTTGGTGCAAACAAATCGTTCGCCTCCTGCTCAAACGCCTCGGGAGAATCGGGAACCGGTCCATCCCCTGCACGCGGCAACTGCTGACGCGCCCGGAGGTCGCGTCCCACCCCGGAGCTTCGCTTTGATGTCTGAGTTCCGGAGCGGGCATTGGCGCTTCGCGCTTTTCAAAAACGCATGGAAGCGGTCGTGTGTCCTCGCACCGAGCACCTTTGATCCGTGTACCGTGTACCACTGAACCTTCCACAGAACACGCAGGCGGTTCGTGCAAGAATCCGCCATGCCTTCAGGGTGGCCTTTGCCGGAACCTCATCATTATTCCTCCCCTCAAATGTACAAACTCCAGGCGCAGGCCAGAGGCCAGCGTCACGGCCTGGGCGAGTGAACCGAAGCGGGCGCAATTGCTGGACAAATGAGGGTGGCTCTGCGATTCTTCCGCTCGCATCCGCCGTCACCCGCCAAGCCCGATGAACCGCGCAGTTCATACAGTCGTTTCCGCTCGTCAGCCGATGGGCCTCAGAAACGTGCCGGGACAGAGGCGGCACCGGGATCGCCTGCACCAGATCGAAGAGCGCGATGTCGTCGTTGCGGCAGCCCATAGAGGTGACGCCCTGCACCGGAGACTCCACATGGTGAACGCCTCCGCAACCCGCGACTATTATTACGACCTCAACTGGCGCAGCAAATCAAGGTGCATATCACCAATGCAGAAGTAACAGATGGTGTCTTCCACATTCAGGTGGAAGTGAGCAATATTACGGATCACACTTTGCATGTTTGGGACTTGAACGCTGTTCCCGGGCGAGAATCCGCGGTTTTTGTTTTTCCTGATTCGATGGGAGGAACAGTGCGCATATTTCGGAAAGAAAGACAACAGAGTCACAGTGGAGTTCCGAAATTGAAGGCAATCCCGCCAAATAGCACCATACGTTGGGATTTTAACCTATTTGATCGGACTTGGAATATCCCTGGATTCATTGGATCTGGAACAGTCGATCTCGTTCATGTGGAACTTGGCGCGCCGGCAACAGAAGCTTCTCTTCGAGGCGAGGTTTGGGCGGGAACTGTTATATCCGAACCCTCACGACTGAACAAAACATTGGCACAAATATGGCCTGGTCTGGCAATCCCGTTCACTTCCAAATTAACGAAATAAGAAGGACACTTTACGATAGCAGCAACCAACCGCAACGGCCATGCCATTGCGGGATCGATGCCAAAATGCGCTCAAAGCTTCTTGGGCGACGGGCCGCGACCGAAACGACATGGCTATTCGTTATTGGTCATTCGTCATTCGTCATTCGTCATTTGCGGAAACGCTTCCTGGTGAATTCTGGGCGCTGGCCTGTGATCTCGGACCGTCGGCCAGCGAGCTCTGACCTCTGACCTCTGATCTCTGACCTCTTGGGTCTTCCTCTGCCTGGCCGGGTTTCGGAAACCACTGAGACACGCGACTTCGTCCTATGATGTGGGCGCCGTTCTGCCTGCTTCCCCGCTTGGGAAGTCAATCGTCCATTGGAATGCCGAGAACCCGTGGAGGGACAGTCAGATTATCGAGGCCACCGCCGCGGACCAACGTGGAGCATGGCGTACCGATGGACGAAGATGATGGGGTCGGCTCCGGTTTCCGGAGTATCCATCATTTCCATAGTCGCCGGTCGGGATCGAAGCGTGGGTGTCTGCTTTTTCCTGTTCAATTAACCGCGAATGAACGCCAATGAACGCGAATGAGGAGAATCTGCTGCGTACTGCAATTGAGAGCCTTACATACATTGGCGTCCATTCGCGGTTCTCCTTAAATGGTGAGCCCGCCTGGCCGGCGGGCAGAACGAACGATCAGTCGGAAAGGCGGGTATCACCATCGAGCCTTGGTGGTCCCGGCAGGAATCGAACCTGCATCCCCGGCTTCGGAGACCGGTGAGAATCCTCGTTCTATAAGGCTTCCAGCGTGTCTGTGGCTTATCTGTGGCTTATTTCGCTTGCTTTCCGTCCGGTGCGCGGAGATGCTCCGCCATGCCGAAGAAAACCAAGCCCACCACACGCCGGCGGCCGCTCAAACGCCAGCGCCTCGGCGGCGTCACCGTCACCATCCAACGCGACGGTCAGGCCTTCATGGTTGCCGTCCATCACCCGGACGGAAAGCGCTCCCGCACGCGCTGCGCAACCAAAGGTGAGGCCGAAACCGAATTCACCCTACGATGCCGTGAGGCCACCCGGCTTGGTGTCGAAGCTGCCGTTACCGTGGATGACGACGCAAAACGCGCCTGCCTGGATTTCATGACCGCCACCGTCGATTGGACACCGCGCCCGACCGTCGCCCAGGCACTCACCGAATACGTGGCCCAGCGCCGGGCGCTGGCGACAAGCGGCACGGTGGCCGATGCCATCGATCGCCGTACCACCGACGCCACCCGCCGCGGTCTGAGCGAGCGCCACCGCGAAGACCTTGAATTGCGCCTCGGAAAGCTCAAGGATGCCATGGGCACTCGCTCGCTTGCCAGCGTGACACCCGATTGCCTCAAGGGGTGGCTGGCAAGCCTCGGCGTCGGCACCGCCACCCAGCGCAACTACCTGAAGATTGCCGGGAGCGTTTTCGCCCTCGCCGTGGAGGAAAGCCGCCTTGCGGCAAACCCGGCCCTCAAGGTGAAACTCGGGAAGGTTGTATCTGAGGAACCTGGCACGCTCTCCGCCGCTGCTCTCCACTCGCTGCTCTCGAAGATACACCGCCGCTCCCTGGCCGCGTTCGCGATTCAGGCCTTCGCCGGTGTGCGACGCGCCGAGGTCGCCAGACTGAAGTGGGATGACGTGAAGCTCGGGGAATCTGTCATTGTCATTGGCGCCCAGGCGGCGAAAACAGCCAGCCGGCGGCTGATCCCCATATCCCCCGCTCTGCGGGCGTGGCTGGCCCTCGCTCCCGCCCAGGTGGGGCTGGTGGCCCCGTCGGCCGGAACGCTCCGCTTCGACCTGGACGCCGCACGCGAGACCGCCGGAATCGACGACTGGCCGCAAAACTGCCTCAGGCATAGCTGCCTCTCCGCATGGTCCGCAACTGAAAGCGACCTGACGAAAGTGGCCGGGTGGGCCGGCAATAGTCCCGCCATCATCCACGAGCACTACCGGGCATTGTGGACCGCCGAGCAAGCCCAAGCCTGGCTCGGCGTCGCGCCGCCGCCCGAGGCGGGATCGAAAGTCATCGAATTCAAGACCGCGAGCTAGTCTTCCGACGGGGGTTTCGCCGAGGCTTCGGCGGTGGGGCGTCGGGATCGGAGACTTGGCCAGCGTCAAGCGTCGTTCTCCCAGTGAAAAAGTCATGCCTGAACTCGAATGTGACACGCTGCGCAGACTCAGGTTTCAGCATACCCTTTTTCTCCCAGTATTCAGCGGGCACGGCAGCGGTATGTGTTTCCGAATCCAAACACTCGCGCATCATCCCAGGTTTCATTCGTATGCCTATCCGCTGAGAGTCTGAACCGCTACTGCTCGTTAATGTAATTTGTATTCCCTTTTCATTCAATGCCTTGTAGATGCGGGATTGCTTGAAGTCTTCGACGTATTTGGATTCCAGCTTATCGAACTCTTCATCCCGCTTTGCGCGCGACGCATCCAAGGCTTTCTGATACTTCTTGAGTGTCTCATCGCAAATCCCGAACCTGTTAGCAAGCTCATCTATCATGGTCTGTACTCGGTGGCCCAGGACTCGCGCTTGGCCGCGCTGCGCAGCGCTTTCGAAGATAGCGAACAGAATCGCGCTCATCGCAGTGGCGTTGTATTCCGCCTCGGCAGATTCCCAGGCAGTGGGAATTTTCTGCTTTGCCATACCCGGATGCCAGGCGTCGCCATCTGGTGTTACCAAGGGGGCGCTCAGGTCGTTCTGAAGCAAGCACTCGGCGCTGACACCGAAAGCGCTTTCCGCGGCGCGGGCCGCCTCTTCTGTCAGGACTCTGCCGTCCCCGCGCCCGGGCTTCTCATACCCTTCCAGGGTGGACTTGCTTATCCGGAGGCGCGAGGCCATTTGAGGTCGCGTGAGACCCAGCGCGTCCCGCACGCGAGTGAGGTTGTGCTCTACTTTGGATTGCCGTGGCATGGGAAAGCCTGCATGCAGGGATTAAACTTGCAAGGGGGGATTTCCTCGCGGTTCCGCCGTGAGAGAATGGGTGCGTTATGACTACTGAATCATCCGCTGTTTGCCACGAGCTCATCACCGTCGAACAGGCCGCCAAGATGGCCCGCGTTAGCACGCGAAGCATTCGCAACTGGCTGTCCGTCAGAGCGATCTCATGTATCCGAATCGGTCGAGTCGTTCGCTTCGATCCTGACGTCCTCCACACCGAGCTTCGCCGCTTCTCAACCGCCGTCCGCCGATAAAAAACCGCCGCCGACCCTTGCGGAATCGACGACGGCAGAACTCTCTGGTGCTATGGAAGAGTTCATCGTTCTCGCGGTTTTTGCAAGTGGTTTTGCGGCATCCCCGATGCCATGCACCCGACCATTGCCCCACCCGCGCCGGCCTCGACCCGGCGCCGCCCGGTCCACCGACCGTACACGCTTACCGGATTTCGTTGCAGCCGCTGTGGCCGCTGGCGCAAAGATGAGGATCACGCCGGCCATGACGGTGCTCCATGGCATGGCTCCATCTGTGAACAGTGCGTACGCACACGCCTCGCTACCCAGGAGGGAGTGTTGCCCGCATGACTCTCGTAGAACGCGCCCGGCGATACCTCGCCGCTCTACCGCCGGCTATCGCCGGATCGGGCGGCCACACTGCGACCTACACCGTCGCCGTCGCGTTGGTCCGAGGCTTCGACCTACCACCCAGGGAGGCATGGGATATATTTCTGGAGTGGAACGCCGCCCATGCGCGCCCGCCGTGGAGCGAGGCCGACTTGCGCCACAAGCTCGACGACGCCACCAAGTCTGAGCGGAAGGCCGGCTATCTACTGAACGATCGCGAGCGGTCCGTTCCCTGTCCTGGACCTCGTCCGCCGGCGGTGCGTCCTGAGGACAAGGCCGCCGCCCGCCGCGCCGACTGGCCCCCCTTCGCCCCTCTCTCAGACGCGACACTGGCGGAAATCGCAACCCTTCGCGGCCTGCCGTTCGAAGCCATCGACATCGCAGACGCCGCCCGGCTGCTCGCCGGCGCGGTCATCGACGGCCACCGATGCTTCGTGATTCGCGAAGACACTTTCGCCCAGGCCCGCCGCCTCGACGGCGGAAACCTTCCGACCCAATCCGGCCCAAAAAAAGCGAAGAACCTTCCAGGCAGTCAGGGGTGTTTCATCGGGCGCGTGATGTTAGGTGGGCCGGAAAGCCCGGTCTTACTCACCGAGGGAGCCATTGGCTTGCTCGAAGCCATCGCCGCCTCATGGCTGGTCGACGCGGATTCACGCTGGGGCGTCCTGGCCGCCACCGGTGCAAGTTCGCGATTCGATGATACGTGGCTGAAACGCCTTCGTGGACGGCGTGTGCGCATTGTGCCGGATTCCGATAAAACCGGCCTGGAGGCTGCCGGAAAATGGGCGGCCAGTCTGCGCCAGGTTGGATGCACTGTGGACGCATTCACGCTTCCCGATGGCCTGAAGGACATTGGGGACGTTGTGACATCAAAAAAACATCACCCGGTTTTGAGAGAAATCTTCACACTGTAACATCAATTTTCCCATGCCCGTCATCGACCCCGCCGCCGACCCAAGAACCCGCGACTCCTACGCGAAGCAAGAGCGCGCGCTCGAAGCGAGGGCCAGAGCCGAAGCGCCTGAGCCCGAGGCGGGCGCGCCGCCCGCGCCGCCCGCCAGC
>CAZYHO010000330.1:0-5884 GCA_964647495.1 uncultured Akkermansia sp.
TTCCGATTTGCAGTACGCAGCAGATTCTCCTGATTCGCGTTCATTGGCGTTCATTCGCGGTTTATTGGGGAAGGCCCGGCAACTCTTCGAATCCGTCAGGCCAATTGCCCTCGTTTATCGCATAAAACATTGATGGTCCATGATTTGACTTGTGTTAAAACCCGATCCAGGCACTGTTCGCCCGATCACCTCTCACAGGTTCGGAAAATCTTGACGGAAGCGGTCGCTCCCCCTGTATTCGCGGCAACCACGGCTTTTTGCCGTTAAAGAGCGGGAGATGGTTCGGCAATCTGTTTGCCGCATCGAGTACGGCGGATATAGTATCTGGTCATCGGTTCTGTGGCATGGTGTGACTCAGTGGCCGCCATCCGCGTTATTCTCATGAGAATTGCTCTTCTTTTTCCCGTTTTCGTCCTTGGAATTCACCTCGGCGCGATTCCCCAGGTTCTTGGGCAGGCTGGCACAGCCGATCCTGATTATACGATCGGCGTAAATAACATTGTCGAAAGCATAACCATCGAACCGGATGGAGCGGCCCTTGTCGGAGGATCCTTCACGACAGTCGGCGGGACGAGCCAACGCAATCTGGCGCGCATCACCGAAGATGGTTCTCTTGACACAGTGTTTAACCCTGGATCCCGCAATACGGTGTACGCCGGCGCCGTGCAGGATGACGGGAAAATCGTCCTGGCGGGCGGCTTTGGACAGCCTGGGGCGAACCAGTGGGTTGGTTTGGCTCGCTTGAACCAGGACGGGGCGCTCGACACCTCATTTGTCAACCCCGCCGCCGGCGCGACCTTGCGACTGGCGATACAACCTGACGGCAAAATCCTGATTGGAGGCGATTTCACAATGATCGCGGGAGAGCCACGAACATTCCTCGCCAGGCTCAACTCGAATGGCACGCTCGATCCGGGTTTCGAGACAGTGCTGAACGCCTCGGTTTACGGCATTTCAGTGCAGACGGACGGGAAGATTGTCATCGGTGGTTCGTTCACGAGCGTGAATGGGCTGACGCGGAATCGAATCGCGCGCCTTCACCCCGACGGTGAAATCGACACTGCCTTCAATGCCAGCGTTGGAGATACCGGCAGCAGTGTGGAGACCACGGCCATTCAGGGCGATGGCAAGATTCTGATTGGGGGGAAATTCGGCGTTGTCAACGGAGCGACGCGCCGGTGTCTCGCTCGACTCAACCCGAACGGCACACTCGATCCGGGGTTCAATCCCGATGTGCAGCACCCACAGAACGCCGAAAACGCTGTTGTCCTGACCACGGCGTTGCAATGCGACGGGAAAATCATCGTCGGTGGATATTTCACGAGAGTGGGCACTTCAACCCGGCTCGCCATCGCGCGGCTGAATCCTGCCGGGAGTGTTGACGCGGCGTTTAGTAGAGGCGCCACTTCGGACTCGGCCGTTCAGGCTATCGGGATCCAAGGCGACGGAAAAGTCGTCGTCGGGGGGGCCTTTCCATCGATAGGCGGAGCCACGCGCACTAACTTGGCGCGCTTGCTTAACACCCCTGCCACGCAAAGTCTCAATACTCCGAGCCGCACCCGCATTGAATGGCTGCGGGGCGGAAGCTGCCCGGAGGCGTCACGAGTGACTTTCCAGCTTTCCACGGATGGGGGGAGTTCGTGGAGGCCTGTAGGGAGTGGCACCCGGATCACCGGTGGGTGGGAACTCACTGGCCTCACCCTGCCGTCCACGGGCCAAATCCGCGCGCAAGCGCTCGTCGCGTGTGGCAAAACCGCGGGGTTGGTGGAGTCGGTCGTCTCGTATGCCTTCCCGGCGCCGGACATCGCTGTGGATGATCCGAACGATTTTGAATTGCATGATGGGGGGATTTCCGATTTCGGCATGGTGGATGCGGGATCGAGTGCGGACCTCCGCTTCAAAATCAGGAACATCGGCACCGCGGACCTCACCGGGCTCGGTTTCACGATCGAGGGGGTCAATGCCTCTGAATTCAGCTTGGTGAGCGCTGCCGTGGATCCGGTCGTCCCGGGTGGGGAATCCCTCTTCACGGTCCGGTTTTCTCCCGACCGCCCGGGAGCAAAGACCGCTACGCTCCACATTGCCAGCAATGATGAGGATGAGGGCAGCTTCGACATCATTTTGACAGGGAGGTCGCCGACCGCCGGGAATCTTGATCCGGGGTTCCCGCTTAATAATGTCGATGGAGACGTCACCTCCACGGCGGTGCAGCCTGACGGAAAGATTCTGATCGCTGGAGATTTCACGGCGGTGGGCGGACAACCGCGCAACCGGTTCGCTCGATTGCACGCCGACGGCACTCTGGAGAGTCTGGCCACCTTCAATCCCGGCCAGGGAGCGGACGCCCAGATCTATGCGGTTGCAGTGCAGCCAGACGGAAAACTGCTGATCGCCGGTCAGTTCAAACACGTCGATGGCCAGCCTCGCACCGCCATCGCAAGGCTCCATGCCGATGGATCACTGGAGAGCACGGAGTCATTCAACCCCGGCATGGTCGGCACTCCTGACGGCGCGGCCATCTACGCGTTAGCTCTTCAGCCAGATGGCAAGATTCTCATTGGTGGGTTTTTCCCCAGTGTCGATGGGCAACCCCGGAACAACTTGGCGCGACTGAATCCGGACGGCACTCTGGAGAGCATGAGCACCTTCAATATTGGCGCCGGCGCGAACTTCATCGTGTTCGACCTTGAGGTGCAGGGGGACGGCAAGATTCTGGTCGCAGGCCGCTTCGGCAGCGTGAACGGCGAGCGCCGTGCCGGAATCGCACGGTTGAACCCGAACGGAACGCTTGAAAGCACGTCGACCTTCAATCCTGGCACTGGACCCGACGACTGGGTGAACTGCGTCGCGGTGCAGGCCGACGGCAAAATTCTGCTCGGCGGGAACTTCATCAGCGTAAACGGCGAACCTCGCAGCCATCTTGCGCGCCTGCATCCTGATGGCAGCCTGGAGAGCGCGGCCACCTTTCTGGCAGACACCGACCGGGAGGGAAAGGTGTGGAACATCGTCGTTCAGGCCGACGGGAGGATTGTGATCGCTGGTGCGTTTCAGAGCGTGAACGGTGCTCCGCGGCATTACGTCGCCCGACTCACTTCCTCCGGTGCGGTTGAGGACACGGAGACATTTGATTCGGAATCCATGCCCAACGTTCTGATCCAAAGCCTGGCCCTGCAAAGCGACGGTCAACTCCTGGTCAATGGTCCATTTTTGATCGGAAATCATGCCAACCCGCCTCGAAACTTCGCAAGACTGAAAAACGACGCCGCCTACCAGGACCTCGTCGTGCCGGCTCGTGACAGAGTGCAATGGAGTCGGAGCGGCACCACCCCCGAAGTGGGGCATGTTTTCTTCGATCTGTCCCGGGATGGTGGTGAAAGCTGGACCCCGTTGCCCCACGGCACGCGCACCAATGACGGGTGGGAATCGACAGGGTTGAAACTGCCGGCAAGCGGGCAGATCCGCGCGCGGGGTCGCACCGCTGGGGGACTGTTCAATAGCTCCTCCGGGCTGGTTGAGGCACAGGCGAACTTCTCTTTCCCTGTACCCGAAATCACCCTGCATGACGGGCTGGGCATGGAGGCGCCTGAACTGATCGATGGACAAACAGCAGTCGTGGATCTCGGAACGGTGAGGCAAGGTGTGGTGGCGACACGCACATTCAAGGTCACCAATACCGGAACTTCCGATCTGCTGATTACGGGCCTGAGCGCCCCGGAGGGATTCGCGCTCGGAGTTTCTTCTGACATTCCCGTGGTTGTCTCTCCCGCCGCGTCCCTGACCATTCGGCTTGATCTGATCGCCCGGCAGCGGGGTGTGTTCGGCGGGGAGCTTCTGATTGCAAGCAACGACGAAGATAAAGAGACCTTTAGCTTCCCTGTGGCGGGCACTGTCGTGGGACCGGAGGTCGTCGTCCACGCCGGCGCGAATACGAATGCCCCGGAGTTGTCCAACGGGCAAGTTGCTGCCGTTGATTTTGGGATCGTCAGGCAGGGTTCATCCGTGGCCCACAGCTTCACGATCGCGAACACAGGGTCAGCGCCGTTGTGGTTGAGCGACCTGGTCCTGCCGCCGGGATACACTGCCCCGAGTCCGCCGCCACTGCCAACGACAATTGAGGTCGACCAGTCGCTGACCATCCAGATCCAGATCGACGCGGCGACGTTGGGAACATTTGGTGGAAACATCATGGTGATAAGTGATGACTTCGACGAAGCCGTTTTTGATTTTCCAGTGGCGGGCATTGTGGTCACGCCAGAGATCGAGGTCTACGATGGGGATGGAGTTACCGCCCCGCGACTCGTCGACGGACAGGCCTCGGAAGTGAGCTTCGGGGCCAATGTGCAGGGGACTCCCGGCGCTCGAACCTTCACCATCGCGAATACCGGAACGGCGAACCTGCTCCTGGACAATGTGACCGTACCGCCGGGGTATGAGGTCCCGGATTTGCCTGCGCTGCCATTCACCGTGGGGATCAACAGTTCGTTGAGCTTCCAGGTCGCCCTCACCTCCCTGGTGGTCGGCATCCACTCGGGCAACGTGGTGATCGGGAGCGACGACTACGACGAGGCACTCTTCGATTTCCCCGTGACGGGCGAGGTGTTCATCCCGAATCCCGAAAGTGTGATCGTCGGCACGTCCGCTGTCCTGAACCGCCAGACCGGACTGCGCGAGCAGACAATCCATGTGAGCAACGACACCACGGCCACCGTCCCTGCGTACAACCTCATCATCCGTGGACTGCCCGCTGGCGTCGAGGTCTACAACGCCAGCGCCACCCGCGCCGATGGCTCGGTGGTGATCCAGGTGTTGCAGGGGATGGGACCGCATACTGCGCAGGACATCGTCATCGAGTATTTCTCGGCCAATCGACAGCCGGCAACGCCCGATCCCCGGTTCTCCACTGAAGTCGTCCTCGATCCTCCTGACCAGACTGTGCCGGACGATGGCAGCACCCTCCTCATCGATCAGGTGAGCAAACTTCCCGACGGCGAAATGTTGCTCGAATTTGTTTCGGTGCCAGGGAGGCTTTATCAAATCCAGTACTCCACGGACGGCAGGATTTGGAAAGACAGCCTGACCCGCGTGAGAGCCGCCGGCAATCGCACCCAATGGATCGATCGCGGACCACCACGCACCGAGAGCGCACCGAGCCAGGGAGGCAATCGGCTCTATCGCGTGAAGGACGTGACGCCCTGAACAATGCCCTGCTTCCGTCAGCCGCACTCGAACGTCGATTTGATGCGGCCGTTGCGCTTCAAACAAAAAGGAATTGCGCCCATATCGCCCGGCACAAGGCCGCTTTCATTATGGCAGATACCGTTCTCGCTCGCATCCATCAAGGATGCCAATCTTGTGCTGGAGTGGAGGCAGGGCAACCATCAATCGAGAAGAGACAGGGACGCCCCGATCATGAGCAGGCCGAGGGAGGCTGTTGAACGGACACTTTGTGTTGGAGTCCCGCCTCCACTCCTGCTGAGGGGCAGGCCCCCATCAAGTGCGCCGGCTGTGTCTTTGACCACGGAGGATGACACAGAGGTCAGAAGTCAGACGCCATGGTTCGCTGGCCGGCGCTTCGAGATCACAGGCCAGCGCCCGGAATTGACCCTGCAGCGTCTGTGCCAATGACCAATGACCAATGACCCATCGCCATATCGCCTTCGTTTGCGGCCCGTCGCTCAAGAAGCTTTGAGCCGACTTTGGCATCGATTCCGCATTGGCATAGCTGTTGCGGCCGGTGGTTACTGTATGCCAGCCGGCGCTGATTCAAAAAATGGGTGGCTGCCATCCCATTGTGCTGGTATTGGGCGGCGAATCCGCCGGTGGTGGAGAAGCGGATGTTCGGCGACATTTCCGTTACCGTGGCAGCCGGGGAAGCAGGTGAGTG
>CAZYHO010000331.1:0-5860 GCA_964647495.1 uncultured Akkermansia sp.
GCGGATGCGGAAATCGGCTTGATCCAGAGGGTGAAGGCGCGGGCGGGGAGGCGGATCCAGCGGGGCGGCCGGGCGGGCAGGTAGGGTTTGGTCCAGAGCGTGAACGCGCGGGCCGGGAGGCGCAGGCGGCGCGGCGGCTGGAGGATGATCGGTTTTTCCTGGCGCTCGACGACGCGGAGCTGGCCGTTGGCAAATTCGGTGACGTACCCTTCGCGGATCAGCCAGCGGAGATCCTGAAGCAAGGCGATACCTTCGCGGTCCGCTTCGCTGGGTTCGGCGGGCGCTTCTGTGGGCGTCTCGGCGGCGGCTTGTTCCGCCGCGGGTGCTTCGGCGGTGGCGGATGTTTCGGCGGTGGCTTGTTCTGCGGGTTCGGGCGCTTCCGGTTGCGCGGCCGACTCGGCAGGTTCGGCCGGCTCGGCGGCGACGGCCTCACCTGTCTCCGGCGGCGCTGCGTCGGCGGGCGCGGTTTCCGGCGGGGCGCCGGCGGCGGGTGGTGACGATGGCGCGGGCTCGGCGGCGGCGCGGGCGGCCGAGGCGGCGGCGGCGCGTTCCAGCAGGTCGGCGCCTTGCGGGATCAGGCCGACAACGACGTCCTTGTAGGTGCACAGCGGGTGGCTTCGGATGAATTCGACGATCCGTTTGACGCGGGGCGACACGCTGACGCCCGGGTCGAGCGAGCGCGGGCGCGATCGCGAAACGAACGTCTCTCGTTTGTTTTCCTTGAAGAAGCGCAGCCCCTGTGTCTCGAATTGCCGGCACAGCTCCTGCACCAATTCGAGCGGGAAGCGGCGCTGGCGGTCGAGCGCTTCACGAAACAGGGTGACCAATCCGGGCGAGAGCAGGCCGTGATCCAGCGCGCCTGGCACCGTGGCCGACGGGGCTTCGGCGAAGATTTCCGACTCGCGTGTTTCGATGAGATGCCGGGCGGCGTCCTCGGCGCCGGTGAAAGTCGGCGCGTCATCGCCGGCGTCGAGCAGCGTGTAGTGGATCCGGGTGCTTTGCGCTTCGGTCCACCGGCGCACCGCTTCCTCGTCGCGCTCCATCCGGATGCGGGACTTGAAGCGCTCGATCGGCATGTTCTTGAACCGTTCCTGGTGCAACTGCACGATGGTCCGCTGGTAGCCGTGGAAATTGGGCGGGCCGAGCACAGTGCCGCTGAATCCACAGATCGCGACGGTCGTGAACACGCCCTTCGGTGGATCGACGGTGATTTTTTCCTCGCGGAAATAATGACTGAGCAGTCCGGCCCGGGTGAAATGCCGCCGGGCTTCATCCCGCGTCAGCCAGAGCGATCCGTCTGGCGCGCACAGGATCAAGGGATCGACCTTCTCGCCGCGCTGCGGTTCGAACCGGATCCGGATCCGATCGTTTTTGCTCAGGAAGAGTCGCGCCAGATCGAACACCTGGTAGGCGCGGCCGGTGGATTTGATCTGGATCGTCAGGTTTTCGACTCCCGCCGGCTCGGGCAGAACGACCGCGTTCCAGCCGCGGGCGGGCGGCACAAACGCCGGCCGGTCATCGGGCCGCGCCATGCGCCCACCTCCACGATCGTCCCGGCGATCGCCGCCGCGGTGGTGGCCGTGCATTCCGCGGCCTTCCTGCCCTGCTCTTCGCTGGCCGCCACCGGCCTGGTCGCGCGGAGGCGGCCCGTCACGGCGTGGACCGCGATCACCGCGCGGTGGTCCCGGCTTTCGCATGCCGGGCGGCGGGCCACCGGGGCCACGAGGCCCCGGCCGAAATCCGGCGCGGTCATCACGGCGGGGCGGGCGGTCGTCGCGCCGAGGTCCGCCGCCACGCGGTTCGCGGCGCGGTCCTTTCACATCGACCTGGCCCCACACGACCTGGCCTGACGGCTGGTCGCGCAACTGCGAGGCCCAGTCCGGCGCGAGGTCCAGTTCTGAAAGCGAGATGGAAAGAGGCGGGGGATCGGCGGAGTCCATGAGGATCGGGATGGAATCTTCACCGCGAGCACGGCGAGACGTGGAAAGAATCGGCTATTTGGCGTAGGGCTGGTAGGCCTTCACTTTGAGGGCCGGTTTTTCGGCGCCTTCCCAGGAGAGCGTGAGCCAGCAGAGGTGGCCGCGGCTCCAGCCCAATTTCGAACTCAGCAGTTTGCCGGTTTCCGATTCCTTTTCCACAAAAGCCTTGGGCGGATCCTGAACGAGCGGGGGTGGCGGCATTTCGACCGTGAACGCGTGGAATTTCGCCTCGCCGCCCGATGGTCCTTCGTCGCCAAAAATATGCGAGCGCGAAATCCCCAGCAGCGCGCTGACGCTCGAACCGGGTTTCTTTTCGGAGAAGAAGGTCTCGATATTCAGATCGTGTCCGCGAACGAACGACGTCCAATCGACGCGAAAACCCTCCGCGGTTTCGACCACGACGGTGACGAAGCCCATCGGGTTCTTGTCGGTGGCGACGAAATACGGGAAGAACATGCGGTCGGGCACGCTGGGCGAGGTGACCGTTCCGAGGATCTGGATGCTCAGCGGCTTGAAATCCCGGTTCGGGCTTTCGGTGAAATACTTGACCACCTCCGCCCCGGTCTTCGAAGAATCGGCGACGAGCCTGGAGCGCTCCTCCGCCGATCCTTCGATAAAGAGCCGGAACACTTCCCCGGCCTTCTCGCTCTTCTCCTGCGCGGAGATGGCACGCACGAGCGCCTTGCCACGGTTCGCCTCCGCGGCGCCCGGCGGCGCCTGCCCGGGGCTTGCTCCTTCGGGCTGCTTCGGCGGGGTGTTCGGAGTCGCGGGCGGCGTGTTGGAAGGCGCGGGCTTCGGCGCCGGTTTGGGCGCGGGCTTGGTGGTGGACGGTTTCGTCTGGCGCGCGGGCGGCCTGGTTTGCTGCGCAGCCACGGGTGTGCCCGGCTGCCAAGCCAGGGCCAGGAGCACGAGGACGGGGATCGTGGGACGCAGTCGCATCGGGCCGGTGAATTGCCACAAGTAACATGCCTTCGCCACTAAAAGTTGTTGCCTCAGCCGAGGAGTCGTCTGACGGCCTCGACCAGCCCCGGGATGTCGTGGGTATCGGCTTCGGCATCGACGCGCAGGCCGTGGGCGCGCAATGCGGCGGTGGTGACCGGGCCGATGCTGGCGATTTTGGCGGCCGGCGGGATCGGAAGATGCAGCGCCATGAAGTGGTCGGCCGCGCTGCCGCTGGCGAATGTGAGCACGTCGGCGCCTTCCTCGCGAAAGCGCGCCTGGGCTCCGGATTCGTCGCTGGTATCGGGCACGGTGCGGTAAGCGATGGCGTCGTCGGCGATGGCGCCGGCTTTGGTGAGGCCGGCGCTGATCGAGTGGCGCACGTCCTCGGGCCGGACGACGAGGAAGAGGCGGTTTTCGACGCCGCCGTCGATCTTGAGCAGGACGGCGAGCAGGCCATCGGCGGTCATGGTTTCGGGGACGAGGTCGACGCCGAGACCGTATTCGCGGATTTTGGCGGCGGTGCCTGACCCGACGGCGGCGATGCGGGCGCCGCCGATGCTGCGGATGTCTTCGTACAACTGGCGGAAGAGCGTGAAGAACCGTTCGACACCGTTCGGGCTGGTGAAGACGAGCCATTCGTACTTGTGGGCGTCGAGGACGAGTTCGCCGAACCCAAGCCGGTCGGCCGGATCTTCGATGCGGATGGCCGGCAGCTCGATGACGTCGGCGCCGAGAGTGGCGAGGCGGCGGCTGAGGTCGCCGGCCTGCGTCCGCGTGCGGGTGACGAGCACGCGTTTGCCGAAGAGCGGCCGCTGATCGAACCAGCGCAGCGTCTGGCGCAGGTTGACGACCGGACCGAACACGGCGACCGCCGGCGCCTTGAACTGCGTGCGTTCGATTTCGTCGGCGATCGTGCTCAATGTTCCGGTGATGACTTGCTGGCGCGGCGTGGTCGCCCAGCGCACGAGGGCGACGGGTGTCGCCGGATCGGCGCCGGCGGCGACGAGTTCCCCGGCCACGGCGCGCATGCGTTCGACGCCCATGAGCATGACTTTGGTGCCGGGCGCGCGGGCGATGGACGCGTAGTCGAGGGTCGCTTCGCCTTTGGCCGGATCCTCGTGGCCTGTGAAGATGGTGAGCTGGGTGTTGAAGGCGCGGTGCGTGACCGGGATGCCGGCGTAGGCGGGGCCGGCGATGGTCGAGCTGATGCCCGGCACGATTTCGAACGGAATGCCGGCGGCAATCAGTTCCTCGGCCTCCTCACCACCGCGGCCGAAAACAAACGGGTCGCCGCCCTTGAGGCGGGTCACGGTTTTCCCCTCGCGCGCCCTGGCGATGAGGAGGGCGTTGGTGTCGCCTTGCTTGAGTGCGTGATCGCCCGCTTTTTTGCCGGCGTAGATTTTTTCGGCCCCGGGTTTGGCGTAGCCGAGGAAGGCGGGATTGGCCAGGTAGTCGTATACGATGACGTCGGCGGTCTCCAGGCACTCCTTGGCGCGGAGCGTGAGCAGGCCGGGATCGCCCGGGCCGGCGCCGACGAGGAACACGGTTCCCGGCGGCTGCGGGGATGCCAGCTGCGGGGATGCCTGGGAAGCACGGAGTTTGGAGGCGGAGCGCGGAGAATCGGCCATGCGCCGACCATGGCCAAAAAGTGCGCTCAGGGAAGCGGGCAGTCGGCGGCCGGCGCCAAGGTGATTCAAGGTGATTTGACGCAGCGGAAACCGGTGTGGTTCGTGCCGGTCGAGAGTTCGCCCTTGCCGCGGGTGCCGTTCATGTAGCGGGTGCAATACTGGTCGGTGCAGAGAAACGATCCGCCACGATGAACGCGTTTCGGCTGGCCGGGTTCGGACGGGTCGAACGACGAGTCGGGACCGGCCGGGTTGCGGACCACGCCGAGCTTCGCGTGCAGCGCAAATGTGTCGTGGCGGTACCAATCGTTGACCCATTCCCAGACGTTGCCGGCCATGTCGTGCAGGCCATAGCGGTTCGGCGGGAACTGGGCCACGGGCGCGAGACCGACGAATCCGTCGGCCCCCGTGTCCTTGACCGGGAACGTGCCCTGCCATGTGTTCGCCATCCACCGGCCGCCGGGCTGCAATTCATCGCCCCAGGCATACCGCTCGCCGGCCTGGCCGCCGCGTTCCGCAAACTCGAACTCCGCCTCCGTGGGCAGCCGTTTGCCGGCCCATGAGGCATAAGCGACGGCATCCTCGTAGGACACATGCACCACCGGGTAATTCCCGCGGCCATCGATCGACGAGCCGGGTCCCTCGGGATGCCGCCAGTTGGCGCCGGCCTCGTAGCGCCACCAGCGGAAATGGTTGTCCAGCGGCACCGGGGCCTTGCTCGGCGTGAAAACAACGGATCCCGCGATCAGGTTTTCCTTCGGCGCGCCCGGAAACTCTTCGTGCGTCGGCACACGCTCCGCCGTCGTCACGTATCCCGTCGCGGCGACGAATTGCGCGAACTGCGCGTTGGTGACCTCCGTGCGATCCATCCAATACCCGTCCACGTATACGCGGTGGATCGGCCGCGCGTCCATCATCGGATCCGGACCACCGCAGACGCCGCCGCGCGGGTCGTCGGATCCCATCGAGAATTCGCCGCCCGGAATCCAGACCATGCCGTCAGGCGCAGGCCCGGGCGGACCGCCGGCATTTTCCCGCGTGGGGCCGAACGGCGAATCCACCGGGCGTGCCACAGAGCCGCGCGCCTCGGCCGATTCTCCCGCCGAGGCGCGAGACGCCTTGATCTGCCGGATCTTCCAGGCCGCCGCCACCGCCACCGCCAGACAAACAACACTCACCACCGCCGGCACAACCACCGACGCCAGGCCGGGCATCGGCGGGCCGGTGGCTTCTGGTTCTTCGTCGATCTCCGGATCTCGTGGCATGGCGGCGCGCGCTCCCACACAAAGGCACATGGCCACCCCCGTGTAAACA
>CAZYHO010000332.1:0-5828 GCA_964647495.1 uncultured Akkermansia sp.
AGGGGTCTGTCCCTCTGTGGGTTCGGAAATGGGGCAGCCCCCGCTATGGTTTGCACTGAGGGTTGTGGGTGGCCCGCGAAACACGCCAAACACGCGAAAGGAAGGAGAGAGATTTTCGTGTGGTTGGTGTGTTTCGCGGGCATAAAACCCACGACCCTTCATCTCCGCATGGCTGCTCCCGGTGAGGCTCGATACGAGCTTGTCGGAATGGGTCTCATACTGGCAGGCGTGTGCGATCCCACTCGGTATGAATGGAGCCTTCGGCTGAAGATGGTCCAGGCCAAGGTATTCGCTCAACAGCCGCTCCGGGCCTGCTGGGGACCGCGACGATTCGCGAAGGCGGCAACGAATCACTTGCCGTGGCGGCTCAAGGGCTACTGTCCGGGCTTCAATGTCGCTCCTCAAGCCTGACGATACCTGGCCGCTGCTTGCCATCATGGTGGTGGGCACGTCGATTTCCATTTGGCTGGAGCAGCGCTACCGGTGGGGCGCCCGGCTGAGCGCGCCGGTGATTGCGCTGCTGATCGCGATGGCTCTGAGCAATGCGCGGGTCGTGCCGATGGCGGCGCCGGCGTACGATTTTGTGGGCGACTGGCTGGTGCCGATCGCGCTGCCGCTGCTGCTTTTCAGGGCGAACCTGTTTCAGATTTTCCGCAGCACGGGAAAAATGATGGCGGCATTCCATGTGGCGGCCATCGGCACGGTGATTGGCGCGATTGTGGCGTTCATGCTGCTCGGATCCCAGGTGCCCGAACCGGACAAGACGGCCGCGATCATGACGGGAAGCTACATCGGCGGCATGGTCAACTTCGTGGCGTTGCAGGAATCGCTTGGCGCCAGTGAGTCGTTGATTTCCGCGCTCATCGTGGCGGACAACCTGGTGATGGCGGCGTCTTTTCTGATGTTGCTCTGGGTCGCCGCGAACCCGCGGTTCCAGCGGTGGTTCGGGGGAGAGCAGGAGGCGCGCGCCGTGGCGGTCGGTGCCCCGGCCGGCGGCGCGGGATCGGCGCAGGCGCATGAAGGCGGCGGCCAGGCCACGACGCTGCTGGACGTGGCGCTGTCGCTGGCGGTGGCGTGTGGGGTGGCCGGTGTGGCGATGTTTTTCCAGAAGTACCTGGCGCGGCAGTTTCCCGAGGCGCCCGGGGACGCGTGGTTCATCGTGATGGTGAAGACGCTGCTCACGAACCGGTTTGTCCTGATCACGGCGTTGTCGCTGGTGGTGGGCACGCTGTTTTCGCGGCCGCTATCGCGCATCAACGGATCCGAGCCGCTGGGAGCGTTTCTGCTTTATATGTTCCTCTTCACGGTGGGGCTGCCCGCGGATTTCTGGGCGGTGGTGGTGAGCAGTCCGAAGCTTTTCGTGTTCTGCGGCATCATGGCGGTCTTCAACATCGGGTTCGCCCTGGCGGCGGGAAAAGTCCTGCGCCTGCCGCTGCCGGAGCTGGTGCTCGCGTGCAACGCCACGCTGGGTGGTCCGCCGACGGCCGCGGCCATGGCGATGGCGAAACAATGGCCGCGGCTGGTGCTGCCCGCGCTGCTCGCGGGGCTCTGGGGCTACGTGGTCGCGACTCCGATCGGTCTTCTCATCGCCTCGATGTTCAGCCGCTGACACCGCGCCGCCCGCGCACCTGCCGCTCATGTCCCAGCCGCTCATGCAATCGCCGCCCGGACCGGAGACCGTCATCGATGGCGTGCGGTATCTTTATTTCGGCGGCACAAGCTACCTCGGCCTCCACGGGCACCCCGACGTCATCGCGGCGGGGTGCCGCGCGCTCGAGCGCTATGGCGTGCACACCGCGACTTCCCGCGCGGGATTTGGAACCAGTCCGCTGCAGGTCGAAGTCGAGCGGCTTGCGGCGCGGTTCTTGGGCGCGGAGGAGGCGTTCTGGTTTTCATCGGGGTATGCGGCGAATCATGTGCTGGCGCCGGTGCTGGCGGCGGAGGCGACCGATGTGTTTCTCGACGAGGGCACGCACTACTGCGTCGAAGAGGCGGCGCGGCTGATCGGGTGCCCGGTGATTCGTTTCCGGCACGGCTGCCCGGACGACCTCGCCGCGAAATTGCGCGCGCATCTTCCGGCGGGCGGGCGGCCGCTCGTGATGGCGGATGGCGTGGCGTCGCCGACCGGCCGCGTGACGCCGGTGAAATCCATGATCGATGTGCTCTCGGCTTTCGCGCCGGCGGCGTTGCACCTGGATGACGCGCACGGGATCGGTGTGCTCGGAGCCGGCGGGCGCGGAGTATTTGACGAGGCCGGGCTGTGGGCGCACGTCAATGGTGGCGCGCCGTGCGAGGGCGTGAGTTTGACGGTCGTCGGCACGCTGGCCAAAGCGGTCGGTGGATTCGGCGGCATCATCGCGGGAACGGGCGCATTCATGGACCGCGTGCGGAAGGCCTCGCACTATTTCGACGGGGCGAGCGCTCCGGCCGCGCCGCTCGCCGGCTGCACGGCGGCCGCGCTCGAGATTTGCCTGGCCCGGCCCGAGCTGCGCCGGACGCTGCGCGAAAACGTAGCCGTCGTGCGCCGCGGGTTGCAGGCGCTGGGCATCCCGGTCACCGACGAACCGACGCCGAACATCGGATTCGCCACCGGTTCGGCCGAGGCGATGCGGCAGTTGCATTCGGGTCTGCGGCAGGAAGGGCTTTTGCTTCCGTACGTGCCGAGCTATAGCGGGCTCGGGCCGGACGGGATCATGCGGCTGGCGGTGTGTGCCGGCCACACGCCGCCGATGCTGGAACGGCTCCTCGAATCGCTTCGATCTCACATCCAGCCATCCAGCCCCGAAGCCACGACGCCCTGAAAGCCTGAAGCCATGAAACGAAATCGAATTCTCGCCACCCTCGTTCCCGTGATCACATTGGTCTCACCCATGCGCGCCGAAACCGACTATGCTCCGGTCGTTCCGAAACTCGAAGCCGCCGTGCGCGATGAGATGCGCGATTGGGGCATCGGCGGCATCTCGCTCGCGCTGACCGACGGCACGCGGGTCGTGCACACCGCCGGTTTCGGAGAAGCCGCGACCGACAGCGTGTTTCGCGCCGGATCGGTCTCCAAGCTTTTCAACGCGCTGGCGGTCATGCAGATGGTCGAGGCCGGCCGGCTCGATCTCGATGCGCCGCTTTCCGCGATGCCCGGCGTGGCGCTGCCCGACAACCCGTTTCCGGAAGCGCCCCCGGTGACGGTGCGGCAGCTCCTGTGCCATCGCAGCGGATTGCAACGCGAGTCACCCGTCGGCGGGTACCTCGATCCGTCCGAACCCGGGCTGGCGGCCACGTGTGCGAGTCTGGCCGGGTGTGTGCTGGCCACGCCGCCGGCCGATCGCACGCGTTACTCGAACATCGCGCCATCCTTGGCGGGGCACATCGTGGCCACACTGGCCGGCCAGCCGTTCGAGCGTTACCAGCAGGAGCGCCTGCTCGGGCCGCTCGGCATGACGCGCTCGGCCTGGCTGAAAAAGGACGTGCCGGGCGGCGAGGTCATCGTGTCGCACATGCGCGTCGCCGACGGAAAAGGTGGATTTTTTCGCGCCAACGCGCCGCTCTTCGACCTCGGCACGATTCCCGCCGGAAACCTGTTCACCACGGCGCCCGATCTGGCGGCGTTTCTCGTCGAACTCGCGCGCGCCGTGCGCGGCGAAAGCACCGTGCTGCGGCCGTCCACGTTCGCGGACATGTGGAAACCGCAGTTCGAGGACACTGCCGCATTCGGCCTGGGATTCGTGGTCGGGAAATTCCGCAACCACCGCACGGTCGGCCACAACGGCGCGGTCTACGGTCATTCGACGGTGCTGCAATTCCTGCCGGAAAGCCAGATCGGCGTGGTCCTGCTCGCGAATGAGGACATCATCAATGCGCGCGTCGCCCGGCTGGCCGAGCTGGCGCTCTCGCTCATGCTCGAAGCGAAAACAGGCGAGAAACCACCGGCGGCCGTGGCCACGGGCGGAATCCCGCCAGGCGCCCTGCCGCTGGAGCGCTTCGCCGGGGCATTCGAGTCCCAGAGTTTCTGGGCGGAGCTGGGCGTCGAGAGCGTCGAGGAGGGCGGCCGCCTCGCCGGTAACTACGCCAGCCAGCCGTGCACGTTGACGCGGCTGGAAGGTCTGCGTTTCCTCCTCAACAGCCGGCTGCACAGCGACGCGGTTGCGGTCTTCACCGTCGACGCGAAAGGCGCCGTCGACGGCTTCTCCGTCGGGCCGCAGCAATTCCGGCGGATCGCGGAGCCGGCCCCGGCCCTGCCCGCGGAGTGGAAGAAGTACCTGGGGGTCTACGGGCCGGATTTCATCCCGCTCGTCGTGCACGAGAAATTCGGCCGCCTCTACGCGAACACGGAAAACATGGTCGATTACCGGCTCACGCCGGTGAACCGCCACGTCTTCGGCCTGCCGCCCGGCATGTACGTCAACGAACTGGCCGTCTTCCTGTGTGATGCCGCAGGCCATCCCCACGCCATCGATTTCGCCAGCATGACGTTTCAGAGGCGGTGAAAGGCGGCCGATGCCGCGCCACCGGACGCTTTGCCACCGGGGCTACCGGCGCCACCTTCATCAAACTCACCACCGGCGGCCCCATCACCCGCCGCGTTTCACGACTCCGCACGACCGATCCCCATGCACCTGACCCTGCGCGACCTGCATTTGCCGATGCGGCATCCGTTCACCATCGCCCTCGGCACGACTACCGTGCAGCACAACCTGCTGGTCGAGTTGCGCGACGGCGAGCACACGGGCTACGGCGAAGGCGCCTCCTCCCACGCGTACGCCGAGTTTACCGCGGAGGCCATGCGTGAGGCGCTGGAGCGCGCGCGTCCGCTGATCGAGTCCGCGCCGTTCGACCACCCGGAGGACCTCTGGCGCCGCGTCTTTCCCGTGCTCGATTCCAACCGCTTCGCGCTCTGTGCCCTGGATGAAGCCGCCCACGACCTCTGGGGCAAGCGCCTCGGGCAGCCGGTCTGGAAGCTCTGGGGACTGGAACTGAAAAATCTCCCGCCAAGCAACTACACCATCGGCATCGATGCCATCGATGTCATGGTCTCCAAAATGGCGGAATTTCCCGGCTGGCCGATTTACAAGATCAAGCTGGGCACGGATCACGACATCGACATCGTGCGCGAGCTGCGCCGCCACACGGACGCCCGTTTCCGGATCGACGCCAATACCGCCTGGACCGCCGATCAAACGATCGCGCTGGCCCCGGCGCTGCGCGATCTCGGCGTTGAATTCATCGAGCAGCCGCTCAAGCGCGGTGACTGGGCCGGCATGAAACGGGTCTATGCGGAATGCGTGCTGCCCGTGATCGCGGACGAAAGCTGCCTCGTCGAGGAGGACGTGGACCGCTGCGCCGGCCACTTCCACGGCATCAACATCAAGCTGACGAAGGCGGGGGGCCTGACACCGGCGCGCCGCATGATCGATGCCGCCCGGCGCCTCGGGCTCAAGGTCATGGTCGGCTGCATGAGCGAAAGCAGCGTCGGCATCTCCGCCATCGGCATGCTCCTCCCGCTGCTCGATTACGTGGACATGGATGGCGCCGTCCTCATTGCGCGCGACATCGCCGAGGGCGTCCACCTGGAAAAAGGCATCGCCGTTTTTCCCGACCGCCCCGGCTCCGGCGTGCGCCTCATCGACGCGTGAGAATGCGACCCGATCGCTGCCCGATCGCTGCCCGGGAGCGCCGCAATCGCTCCGCGGCTCGCCGGCCCGGGGGACGGGGTGTTCAGTGTTCAGAGGCCAGAAGTCAGAGGTCAGCCACTTGCTTTCGGACATTGTTGCTGGACGCACAGCTTCGGGGTGGGGCGTGACCTCCGGGCACGCAAGCGGTTCCCGAGTCTGAGG
>CAZYHO010000333.1:0-5827 GCA_964647495.1 uncultured Akkermansia sp.
AACCATGAACCATGAACCATGAACCATGAACCATGAACCATGAACCATGAACCGCCCCGCCCCGCCCCGCCCCGCCCCGTGAACCATGAGCATCGACAAACAGGAACTCCCGCACATCATTGTGAGCGCCTGCCTTGAGGTTCACAGGCAGCTCGGTGCTCACCTTGTGCAGGACGCGTACAAGGAGTGTCTGGCTCAGGAACTCAGCATGCGTGAAATTTTCTTCGACCGCGAGGTGCCGGTCGAAATCCACTACAAGGGCCGGAAAGTGCCCAGTGCTTTCGTTTTCGACTTCATCGTGGAGCGCCAGGTCGTGGTGGAGGTCGAGACGTTTGCGGAAGGCGATCTCGCGATCAAGGAGCATGCGAAGGACCGCCTCAACAGTTTCCTCCGCCTCTCCGGCTACGAAACCGGATTGCTGGTGAATTTTGCCGCCGCCGACATCCGGAACGGCATCAAACGTCTCATCGTCTCCGGCGATGCTCCGGCGCTCCACTGGCGGTAGGAACGTTCGCCTCCTGCCCGGACGCCTTGGGAGAATGGGAAACCGGGCCGCATTCTGGAAGCGCCAATCGCTGACGCGCCCGGAGGCTCGCGTCCCCACCCGAGCCAGAGGGCAGAAGCCAGAGGTCAGAGGTCAGCCACTTGTTTTCGGACACAGGTGCTGGACGCGAAGCTTCGGGGTGGGGCGCACTGAGCCCTCCGCTTTCCGGCAAGAACGGAGCTTGTGAAAAATTTCACAAAAGGCGCTTGCCGGCGTTGGGGGCGGTTCCATACTCGGGAGTAGGAGAATTCCCTGAGTTGATGAGCGAGCCGACAGCAGCCCCTGCCGCGCCTGAGGCGAAGCCGCCCGTTGAGATGGTCAACGTGCAGGTGGACGGGGTGTGGATGAAGTTTCCGAAAGGGACGCGGATGATCCGGGCTCTGGAGGAGGCGGGCAAAGTGATACCCCATTACTGTTATCACGCGAAGCTGTCCTCGCCGGGGAATTGCCGGATGTGCCTGGTGGAGATGGGGATGCCGGCGCGGCCGGCGCCCGGGCAGACGGAGGTGGAGAAGGACGAGCAGGGGTTTGCGAAGATCCAGTGGATTCCGAGGCCGGCGATTTCGTGTGCGAACACGGTGAGCGAGGGGATGGGGATCCGGACGGAGTCGAAGCTGGTCGAGGAGGTGCGGAAGGGGGTGATGGAGTTTCTGCTGATCAACCACCCGCTGGACTGCCCGATCTGCGACCAGGCGGGCGAGTGCCGGCTGCAGGAGTTTTCGGTGGGGTTTGGGCGCGGGCAGTCGCGGTTTCAGGACGAGAAGGTGCAGAAGCCGAAGAACCAGGACATCGGCGCGCGCATCGTGCTTGACGACGAGCGGTGCATCATGTGCAGCCGCTGCATCCGGTTCAGCAGCGAGATCGCGGACGAGGATGTGCTCGGGTTCACCGAACGCGGCAGCCACACCGTGCTCACCACGCATCCCGGCAAGCGTCTCGACCACAATTATTCGCTCAACACGGTGGACATTTGTCCCGTCGGCGCGCTGACCAGCAAGGACTTCCGTTTCCAGATGCGCGTCTGGTTCCTGCGGGAAACCGAAAGCCTCTGCACCGGTTGCGCGCGCGGATGCAACACCGAAATCGGATCCCGCGAAGGCATCGTCTACCGCCAGACGCCGCGCCAGAACGACGAGGTCAACTCCACGTGGATGTGCGACCACGGGCGCCTCGATTTCCACTGGGTCAACAGCGACCGCCGCCTCCTCGATCCCATGGTCAAAGACGGTGGCGTGCATCGCGTGGCCACCTGGCCACAGGCGGTGGCCGCGGCGGCGGACAAACTGCGTGGCCTCCGCGGTGACCAGATCGCCGTCATCGGGTCCGGCCGCATGACGAACGAGGAACTCTTCATGCTCCGCAAACTCGCGGCCGCCCTGAAGACCGACTGGATCGATATCGTGCCGCGCACCGGCGAGGCGGACAACTACCTTGTCTCAGCCGACCGCAACCCGAACACCGCCGGCGCCCGCCTCATCTTCTCCGGCGAACCCGGCGCCTCACTGCCCGCCATCCGCCAGAAAGTCGCCGCCGGCGAAATCAAGGCCGTCATCGCGTGGCGCGAAAACCTCCTCCAGGAAGCCGGCTTCACACCGGAGGAACTGGACCGCCTCGATTTCCTGCTCGCCGCGCACGTCATGGCCAACCGCATGGCCGACCACGCCCACGTCGTCCTGCCGACCGCCGCCTGGGCCGAAAAGCGCGGCTCCATGATCAACGCCACCGGCCGTCTCCAGCGCCTCAACAAGGCGATCGAGCCGCCCGCCGGCGCGCGCGACGACTGGGAGGCGATCCGCGATTTGACCCAGGCGCTCACCGGCAGCAACGGCCTGTACCTCGTCGAAGACGTCTTCAAGGCCATGGCCGCCGAGATCCCCGAGTTCGCCGGCCTGAGCCTCGGCAAAATCGGCAGCGCCGGCCGCCCATTGCTCCCGCCCACCGAAACCATCCCGCTGCTCACCCGCGAGGCGGACCGCAAGTCCAAAGGCATCATCGTCGGCTAGGCGCACCCTTTTTTCCATGGACTGGTTTTTGTTTTTCACCACACTCCTCAAGATCGTCGGCCTTTGTTTCGTCGCGATCCTCGGGCTGGTGAGCTACACCGTCTACGCCGAGCGGCGCGTCAGCGCCATCATCCAGGACCGCGTCGGCCCGAACCGCGTCGGTCTGCCGCTCACGCTGTTCGGGTTCAAGAAAGACGCCTCGCTGTTCGGGCTTTTCCAGCCGCTCGCCGACGGCATCAAATTCATCCTCAAGGAAGACTTCACGCCGGCCCACGTGAAGAAATTCTATTTCTGGCTCGCGCCGACGCTCTGCCTGGTGCCCGCGCTCCTCACCTGCGCGGTGCTTCCGTTCGGCAGCAGCATCACCATCCCATGGGACGGCGGGACGCGGACCATCCCGCTCGTCATCGCCAACCTCAACGTCGGCCCGCTCTTCGTCTTCGCCATCGCCTCGCTCGGCGTCTACGGCATCGTGCTCGCCGGCTGGGCGTCGAATTCCAAATACCCGTTTTTCGGCGGCGTGCGGTCGACCAGCCAGATGATCTCGTACGAACTCTCCCTCGGCCTCTCGCTCGTGCCGATCCTCCTCGTCATGGGCGAACTCAACCTCGTCAAAATCACCGAGGCCCAGTCCCTGCACGGCTGGAACCTCCTCCCGTTCGCTTTCGGCGAAGCCTTCGACTGGCGGCGATGGATCCTCCTCGTCCCGCTCGGCATCGCGTTCGTCACGTTTGTCATCTCGATGTTCGCCGAGACGAACCGCCTGCCGTTCGACCTCCCGGAATGCGAAACCGAACTCGTCGGCGGCTACCACACCGAGTACTCGTCCATGAAATTCGCCCTCTTTTTCATGGGCGAATACGCCGCCATGATCGTCGGCTCCGGCATCACCGTCGTCCTCTTCCTCGGCGGCTGGTCATTGCCGCTCGGGCTGGACAAACCGATCGTCTCGTTCCTCCAGGCCCTCCCCATGCCCTCGTTCCTCAACCTCGACCAGATCGTGGCCGGCGTCCTCCCGGGCATCCTCCACAGCCTCGTCTTCTTCGGAAAACTCATCGCCTTCCTCATCTTCTTCATCTGGGTCCGCTGGACGCTCCCGCGCTTCCGGTACGACCAGCTCATGCGCCTCGGCTGGATCTGGATGTTCGAAATCTGCCTCGCCAACGTCCTGCTCACCGCCACCCTTCTCTGGTGGTTCCGTTGATCCCTCGACCACGCGACCACCGCCATGGCCACCAAGCTTCTCAAACGCCCGAAACTGACATTCGGCGAACGAATTTACCTCCCTGCCATCCTCAAGGGCCTCAGGATCACGGCCGGCCACGCCCTGCGCACGCTCCTCCAGATCAATCGCAAGCAGCCGAAGTTCACCATGGAGTATCCCGAGGAAAAATGGGATGCCCACCTTCCCGATCACTACCGCGGCGCCCCCGCCCTCGTCACCGACGAGCATGGCCGCGAACGCTGCGTGAGCTGCCAGCTCTGCGAATTCATCTGCCCGCCCCGCGCCATCACCATCACCCCGGGCGAGCTGCCCAAGGACGATCCCTTCGCCAAAGTCGAGAAGGCGCCGCGCGAATTCAAGATCGACATGATCCGGTGCATCTATTGCGGCATGTGCGAGGAAGTCTGCCCCGAGCAGGCCATCTTCCTCCGCAAGGACTACGCCATCACCGGCACCTCCCGCGCCGAAATGGTGCACGACAAAGAACGCCTCTACGAAATCGGCGGCGTGCGCACCGGCCTCGTCAACAAATGGAATGAGCTGAAATAATCGACGCGCTCGCTCTATGGATTCTCTGCTCTTCACCATCGCCTCCGCCGTCATGCTGGTCTTCGGCATCGGTGTGGTGCTCAATCGCAGCCCGGTCGCCAGCGCGCTCTGCCTGGTCGTCAGTTTCGTCGGCCTGGCGGCCCTGTTCATTTCGCTGGACGCGTATTTTCTCGGCATCATCCAGATCCTCGTTTACGCCGGCGCCGTGATGGTGCTCTTCCTTTTCATCATCATGCTGCTGGACCTGCGCGCCGAGCAGCGCCGGAAACTCAACGCCTGGGCGGTGGCCGGAGGCGGTCTGGTCGCACTCTGCTTCGTCGGCACGCTGCTCCATGTGCTCGGCGGTTTTCCGCGCGGCCAAGTCGGGATGCCGCCGCTCGAGCCGCCCGCGGGCGCCGGTTACGAAGACACCAAAGCGCTCGGCACGCTTCTCTTCACCGAGTATGTCTTTCACGTCCAGATCATCGGCCTGCTGCTGCTGGGCGCCACCGTCGGTGTGGTGGCGCTGAGCAAACGGGAACCGAGCCAGTAAATCACCCATGGGCACACTCAACAGTTACCTGCTCGTCAGCGGCCTGCTCTTCGTCATCGGGCTCACCGGTGTGATCGTCCGCCGCAACATCATCATCATTTTCATGTGCCTCGAGCTGATGCTCTCGGCCGCCAACCTCTCGCTCGTCGCCTTCTCCCGCTTCGGGCTCGTCAACGGCCTGCCCAACCACCACGGCCAGCTCCTCGTTTTCTTCACGATCACCGTCGCCGCTGCCGAGGTCGCTGTCGGCCTGGCGATCATCGTCGCGCTCTACCGCGCCAAACAAACCGTCCACGTCGAAGATCTCCGCCATCTCGGCGGATGATCCACGCTCACCCCAGCCGCTACCGCCGCACCTCAGCCATCCGCGCCTCGCTCGTCCGCACCAAACCCTTTTCGCATCCGCTTCGCCCGCTCCGTGTCCCCGCTTCTGCCCGCCATCATCCTTTTGCTGCCGCTCGCGGCCGCCCTGATGATCCTGCTCCTGCCGCGAACGCCCCAGGCCTTCGCGCCGATCGCCTCGGTCGCCTCCGCCCTCGTCACGCTCGTCCTCGCCATCGTTCTTTGGGCCAAGACAGACGATGCCGGCGCCGCGGCGAAAATCGGCGCCTGGATCGACCTCGGCGATTCCCTCCGGGTCGACATCGGGTTCAAGATCAATCCGCTCGCGACAGGCATGATGCTCGTCGTCACGTTCGTCGGCGCGCTCGTCCACGTCTTTTCGCTCGGCTACATGAAGGACGATGCCGGCCGGGCGCGTTATTTCGCGGGGCTCTCGCTCTTCATGTTTTCCATGACCGGCATCGTCCTGGCGGACAACCTCCCGATGATGTTCATTTTCTGGGAGCTGGTGGGTGTCAGCAGCTACATCCTCATCGGCCACTGGTACGAGAAGAACACCGCCGCCGACGCCGCCAAAAAAGCCTTCCTCACCAACCGCATCGGCGACTTCGGTTTCATGATCGGCATCCTCA
>CAZYHO010000334.1:0-5788 GCA_964647495.1 uncultured Akkermansia sp.
AGAATCGGAAACTGGGCCGCATTCTGGAAGCGCCAACCGCTGACGCGCCCGGAGGCTCGCGTCCCACCCCGGAGCTTCGCTTTCATGTCTGAGTTTTCGAGCGGGCATTCCTAAAAACCGCATGGAAGCGGGCGTGCAGGTGGGGCGGGCGCATCTCCGAAAGTTGCCAAATCAGTTTGAAAAAGAAATGGAGGGTGTCGTAGTACAGCCCTCTTTTGCAACTTTCGGAGATGCGCCCACCCGAAGCCCCCTTGCCACTTCCGCGATCTGAGGGACTGCTCCTGCCAGCCATGCTGGTTCAGATCACGCAAAGATTATCCTTTGTGGCCCGAGGCACGGCAGCGAGGTGAATGCTGTCGTCGAAAGTGACGAGCCGTCCTCCACATTCGGTCGCGAGGGCGAGCAAATAGAGGTCGCTGATCTGTCGCGGACCTGGAACAAGATCCGCATCGAAACGCTCCGGATCACGCAGGCTGAGATCGTCGGACCAGAATTCATGGTCACCAGAGGCGACGAAACGGCGCAAGGCGGCCACGACCTCGGAAGGCGAGCGTTTGCTCACGGGATGGTAATTCGGATGAGAGCGGATGCGGACGAGACCGTTTTCCGTGAGAGGGCAGGAGGCCCAACCGAGCGATGCGTGTTTGCCAAACCACCCGTGGGCGCGGTCGTGGAAAGCGTGATCCTCGTCGAGAAGCGCCAGGAGCACGTTGATATCGAGGAGTGCCCGCATCAAACGCCCTCCTCGTCCATGAGGCGCTGCACGTGATCAAGCGTGATGACGTGTCCCGTAGAGGGGATGACAGGTATGCCGTTTCGCATCCTGGTTCTCCCTGACGAGGCTGGAGCGGGGACCAGACCTTTCCGCGCCAGGCTCGAAATCACGGCCCCGGCGGTGGTTCTTTCTTTCGCAGCGATCTCCTTCGCCGCTTGCAGGATGTCGGGATCGATGTCGAGAGTGGTTCGCATGCATTTGATGCTACTGCATCAAACCGAGAGGTTAAACTCCACGTTCAAAGAAGCGCGAAGCGAGGTCGAAGATTGAGAGATCAGCGTTGGGACCGCAGTCGGATCCCGGACCGATTCACGACGGACCCGTCCCTTCCTCTGCCTCTGCCTCTGCCTCTGCCTCTGCCTCAGCCTCTGCCTCGACTCGCGGGACGCGGGCGATGTCCTGGAGGGCCTCGCCTTCTTTGAGGTTGATCAGCCGGACTCCCTGGGCGTTGCGACCGGTTTCGCGGATCTGGTCGACCGGGATGCGCACGCTCTGGCCGGTATTGGTCATGAGCATGAGGTCGTCGCTGTCGTGCACGCAGAGGGCGCCGACGACCTTGCCTGTCTTTTCGGTGACGTTCATGGTGCGGACACCTTTGCCGCCGCGCGACTGCAGCCGGTATTCGTCGAAGTGGGTGCGTTTGCCGAGGCCGTTCTCGGCGGCCACCAGGAGCATGCCGGTCGCATCGACGATGGCCAGGCTCACCACAAAGTCATCGCCGACCGGCTTGATGCCCCAGACACCGATCGCGTTGCGACCCATGGCGCGGATGTCGGCTTCGTTGCATCGCAGGCTGAGGCCATTGGTGGTGACGAAGACGAGTTCGTCCTGGCCGCTGGTCAATTCGACGCCGATGAGCTTGTCGCCCTCCTCGATGTTGATGGCGTTGATGCCGGCCTTGCGCACATTGCGGAAATCGGACAAGGCGGTCTTTTTGACCACACCGACGCGCGTCGCGAAAACGACGTACCGATCCTCGCGCCAGACAGTGCTGTCCTCCTCGCTCTGGGCCTCGAGCCGCAGCACCGCCGATACTTTTTCCTCGGGCTGAAGGTTGAGCATGTTTTTGATCGAGCGCCCTTTGGCCACGCGAGGCATCTCCGGAATCTGATACACGCGCTCGACATAGACGCGCCCGGTGTTCGTGAAAAACATCAGAACATCGTGCGCGTTGGCCGTGATCAGCCGCTCGACGAAGTCACCCGGCTCGTCCTCGCCGTCCCCCTCGCGCACAGCCATGCCCTTGAGCCCCTTGCCGCCGCGGTTTTGCGCCCTGTATTCGCTGGTCAGCGTGCGCTTGATGTAGCCGCGGTGGCTCAGCGTGATGATCGCCGGTTCGTTGGCGATGAGGTCGGTGATGTTGATTTCGCCCTCCTCCACCGCGAAATCCGTCCGGCGCGGCGTGGCGTATTTCGCCTTCACCGCCAGCAGCTCCTCCTTGATGATCGCCAGCACGCGTTCCTCGCGCGCAAGGATGTCGAGCAGATCCTTGATGGTCTCCAGCAGCTTGTCGTAATCGTCCTTGACCTTCGAGCGGTCGAGCGCGGTCAGTTGGTAGAGGCGCAGTTCCAGGATGTGGTCGACCTGGCGGTCGGTGAAGACGTATTTGTCCCCGACGATGCTGACCTGGCCGCGGATAAGAATGCCGATCTTCTCGGCGGCTTCCACGGTGAATTCATACGCTTTGAGACGGGTGCGCGCCTCGTCGCGGTTGGCCGAATCCCGGATTATCCGGATGAAATCGTCGATGTGCGCCAGCGCGAGCAGGTAGGCCTCGAGTTTCTCGGCGTCGCGCTCGGCCACCCCGAGCAGCCAGCGGGTGCGACGCACGACCACTTCGCGGCGGTGCTCCAGATAGATCGTCAGGGCGTCCTTGAGGTTGAGAAGGCGCGGCCGGCGGTTGTCGATGGCCAGCATGTTGACGGCGAAGGAGGTTTCGAGAGCCGTATGCTGAAAGAGATTGTTGATGATGACCTGCGGGCGCGCGTCCTTGCGCAACTCGACCACCACCCGTGTGCGCTCGTCGGACTCGTCGCGCACGCCGCTGATTTCCGGCAGAACCTTTTCGTTGGCCAGTTCGGCGATCCGCTTGACCAGCTCCGCGCGGTTCACGGCAAACGGGATTTCCGTAATGATGATGACCTCGCGCCCGCCCTTCACCTCCTCGATCGCGCACCGGCCGCGCACCTTCACCGATCCCCGTCCGTTGTGCATGTAGTCCCGCGTCCCCTTCATGCCGTAAATGACGCATCCGGTCGGGAAATCCGGCCCCTTCACGTGCCGCATCAACGCGTCGATCGTGAGGCCCGGCTCCTCGATCAATGCGCACAGCGCATCGATGATCTCGCCGAGATTGTGCGGCGGAATATTCGTCGCCATGCCGACCGCGATGCCCGTGCCTCCGTTGACCAGGAGATTCGGGAACGCGCTCGGCAGCACCGTCGGCTCGGTGCGCATGTCGTCGTAGTTCGGGACGAAATCGACCGTCCCCTTCTCCATGTCGTCCATCAGCGCCGCTCCGAGCGGCGTCAGTTTGGCCTCCGTGTACCGCATCGACGCCGGCGGGTCGCCTTCGACGCTCCCGAAGTTCCCCTGGCCGCGAATGAGCATTTCGCGCATCGCCCACGGCTGCGCCATGTGCACCAGCGTCGGGTAAATCGCCTGGTCCCCGTGCGGATGGTAATTACCCATCGTCTCGCCGACGATCTTGGCGCACTTGACCTCCTTCTTGTTCGGCCACACGCCCAGCTCGCTCATCGCAAAAAGGATGCGCCGCTGGCTCGGTTTCAACCCGTCGCGCGCGTCAGGCAGCGCCCGCGAGATGATCACCGACATCGAATAGTCCAGAAAGGAGGTCTTCATCTCCTCCTGCACGGCGATCGGTTCGATACGTCCCCCTCCGGACGGCGGAGGCGGGGGCGGAGGAGGCGGGCTGGCGGCTGGCGGGTCTTGGTCGCTCACGGGCGGTCGTTTCGTAGGCTGGTATCGGGGGAAATCGCATCTTGGCGAGCACGCCCCCCGATGCAAGTCGCGTCACACCGCAAGTCGCGCCTCCGCACCTCCCCCCCGATCATTGGCAAGGGACTCAAAGGGACTTCCACCATACGATTTGGCAGTTCTCGGGTAGGGCGGCGCATCTTGCCCGCCCTACCCGAGAACCAGATCATGCTGCGCTGCTATCGCTCTCCAGGAAATCAGCACCAGTTGACGAATCTTCAATGGCCGCGTCCCTTGGCGCGCAATGCTTCTCCGCATCGCAAGTGCCAACGGCCCGGCCCTATACCAGCCTGGAGAGTCACGCGAGCCACACTCTATGGCGGAACCCGGCAGCCGATGTCAACTTTTATCGACCTCATCGCCCGACAGGCTCGGCTCGGCGCACGGGCGCGTCAGGCAGATCCCCGACCCACTCGCGCGCCGCGGACCAGTCGGTGGTGGCGAGGCCGCGAGTCACCTGCGCACACAAGGCGACAGACGATTTATAGGCCAGCAGCCCGTAGTCTGTGTGGGACCCTGCGAGGCAAAAATTTGTTGCGACTCGTTCTCAAGAGCTGCCGCGACCACCGCAGGGTGACATACGAATTGCGAGGCGACTGCCCGCAATTCGTATGTCACCCTGCGGACAAAACTAAAGAATTCTTAACTTTTTTGTCCCGCCCCCCCCGGCAGGCCCTGTCATTGGCAAGTTCAGGGGCCGGAGTGGGGACAAACCCTTTGTGCGATCCCTTTTGATTCGCCCGCCGACCGTGTAGGATGGTGATCGAACCGCACTCCGCACAGCCATGATCAAAACCTCTCCGCAGCCAGACCGGACATCGCGGACCGGGCCGACATCGAAACAGGGGAAACGAACCCGGCCGGGTGAATGAACTTCCCGGCCTGCAAACACCGCCGCCGCTTCGTTGCCCCGGGCGGCGTCCTCCGCTGGTTGGCGGCGGAACCTTACCGGGTCTTCTTCGCGCTCGGGACGCTCTGGAGCGTGGTCGGGGTGATGCTGTGGCCGCTGTTCTACCAAGGTTTCCTCGCGACCTATCCGTTCCTGTGCCATGCCCGGCTCATGGTCGAAGGCTTCGGCGGCGCGTTCGTCGTCGGGTTCCTCGGCACGGCGGGGCCGCGAATGGCCTCGGCTCCGAAACTTTCTCCTCTGGAACTGGTCTGGCTCGTCGCCCTGCATACGGCTTGTGCGGTCTCGCACCTGCGGCTGCGCCACACGCTGGGCGACGCCCTGTTCGCCCTGCTCCTCGTTTCGCTGATGATCTGTTTGATCGTCAGGGTGCTGCGGTTCCGTGAGGAGCGGCCTCCGCCGCAACTCCTGCTGGCGCTGACCGGACTTCTCTGCGGCGCTGCCGGGGCGGCGATGCTCGCGCTGCCGCAGATCTTCGCGGAGGCCCGCCTCTACCGGCTTGCGTTTTTGCTCTTATACCAAGGCTTGTTGCTGCCGCCGGTGCTGGGGATCGGATCATTCATTTTTCCCCGCATCCTCGGCGGTGGGTTCGGCGAAACCGTGGCCCCTTCGGGGGCGCGGCGGAAGCGGCGCCGGGCAGTCGCGGCGGCCGTGCTGCTGACAGCCAGCTTTTTTCTCGAGGCGTACTTTTCACAAGTGGCGGGATGCCTGCTCCGCGCGGCGGTCTGCCTGGCCTACCTGCTGCTTGAAGTCGCGTGGCCGCGGGGACCGGGGCACGGAACCTTGGCGGCAGGATTGAAGGTGGCGCTCTTCACGGGTTTCGCCGGACTCGTCCTCGCCGCATTCGCCAACCCTCTGCAGCGTGCTTCCGTCGATCATTTGCTCTACATCGGAGGATTCGGACTGCTCATGCTCGTCGTCGCCAGCCGGGTGCTGTTCGGCCACAGCGGACACCTCGCCGAGTTCGCGGGCAAATCGTGGACCGCCCGCGTCCTCGTCGGACTGGCGCTGATCGCCGCCACTACCCGCGCCATCCCGGCCTTGGCCCCGCAGGTCGCGGTCACGCATCACCAATACGCCGCTCTCACATGGGCGATTCTGGCGATCCT
>CAZYHO010000335.1:0-5774 GCA_964647495.1 uncultured Akkermansia sp.
CCAGCCGCCTCCACGCCTGCGCGAACTGTCCGCGCCGCCGCAGCGAGGCGACTTCTTCCATCACATCCGAGGAGGGGTCCATGCCCGCGCACACTCCGCAGAAATCCCGTTCTGCACAGCTTTTCAGTTACAGGAGTACCGGCCTCAGCCGGGGAGAGAAGCGTGGTGCGCACAGCCTTTGCCCCGGGCCGCTTCTTCGGATGCGGCCGACAGGCACATGTGCTTTTGTAGGAGGGTGAATGCGGCCCGTACTTCCGGCGATCTGGCTCCGTCTCCTGGCGCGCGCCTGGCGCATGCGTGGCGGTGCGGGCTTGCGGGCATGCGTCCGCCCGACCCGTTGACCTGGGCGGTCGCCGGATTCCTGGCCGGCTACTTTCTGCTGCCAAACGCGCCATGTCACGCCGGATGGCTGGGTGGCGTGGTTGTGCCAGCGCTGATCTGGCACCGGACGCGGGTCCGGAGCGAGTGGGGCGGCCTGCTCGGCGCGCCGGCGGCGTGGCTGGCGGTGTATTTCGGGCTGGCGGTGCTGCAACACCCTCCCCCAGGCGGGCTGGAAGGTCTGCGGCTCGTCGCGGTGGCGCTGGTCGGGATGGCGTCGGTAATGGTCGTGGTGGCGGCCGTGGCGGCCGTGGCGCGGCGGTCCGATTCGCTGGTGATCTGCCAGCGCTGGTGCGTGGTGGCCGCCGTCGTGGCGGCGGTGACGAGCCTGTTCATTTTTTACGGGCTCAACGGCGGGATGAGTTTCGGCGAACGACTGCGCAACTGGTTCGTGCACGGCGGCCAGCACCCGGTGCCCACCGCGATCACTTTCGGTTTCGCGGCGATTTGGGCGGGGCTCGGACTGGCGCGCTCGGCGACACTCGCCACGGCCTGGCGCTGGGGCATCGTCCTGTTTGTGTTGAACATGGCGGTGGCGTTCTGCCAGAGCCGCGGCGCATCGCTCGCCCTGCTGGTGGCCACGATCTGCCTGGCCGCGGTGGTCCGCCGGAAACGGGCGCTCCTCCCGCTGCTGTGGGTCGTGCTCGCCCTGGTCACGTTCCACTTTCTCAGCCAGCACTGGGCGGAACGGGCCGCGCGCGCGGCGCTTTATCCAGGCCGGATGGTGGTGCCCGCCGCGCCAACCCTCAAGACGGGCAGCCGCCTGCCGGACAACGGATTGAGCCACTGGGTCGAACGGGGTGACGCGGGACGCATCAACCTCTACCGCGTGCTGTTGCAGCGCATCGAGGAACCCTCGCAGCGGTTCTGGGGCAAAGGATGGTGGCACGAACATTCGGCCGCCGAGGAACTGAAATGGCCTGCCACCCATCCGCACAGCGTGCTTGTCGCCACCCATTATCACGGTGGCCAGGCCGCCCTGGTCGGCCTGCTCTTTCTCGGTGTTCTCGTGCTTGGCCGCGCATTCGAAGTGTGGCGCGGCGGGCTTGGGTTGGAAGGCCTGATCCTTTTCGTTTACGGCTCCACCGCGCTGCTCTTCGACGGCGAGTCGCTCGCGACATTGTTCACGCAACCGCGCTTCGAGTCGCTCGTCTTCTGGATCCCGGCCGGCATCGCCGCCGGCCGCTTCGCCGCCCTGCGGGAGGCTGCCCGCTCCGGCGCCCCCCGGGTGGCCGCCGCGCCCGCCGATCCACACGCACCCGCGGAACCGGCGCTCACTTCCGCTGCTTCGTGAGCAGCCACTCGTAGAGCTTCGGATCGGCATACGCCGGCGTCCAGCTGTCATGCCCCAGATCCGGATACACGGTGAACTCGACGTCGGCCGCTCCCGCCGCCTTGAGCGCATCGACCATTTCCTGGCTGCGCGCCAGCGGCACGGCCTCGTCCTTGGCGCCGTGGAAAACCCGGATCGGCAGGTCCTTGATCCTGGCCGCCTGCGCCGGATCTCCGCCGCCGCAGATCGGCACCGCCGCCGCAAAAAAGTCCGGATACTTCGCCGTGATCGCCCACGTCCCGAATCCTCCCATGCTCAGGCCGGTCATGTAAACCCGGCTGCTGTCCGCCTTGTGCTTCCCGGCCACCTCGTCCACAAGCTGCTTCACCAGCTCGACATTCCACCGCTGGTCCTTCGGACATTGGGGCGACACGACGATGAAACCCTGCAGCTCCGTCATCGTCTCGACCAGTTTCGGCGGCCCGTGCTTCTTCACAACCGCCAGATCGTCTCCGCGCTCCCCCGCGCCGTGCAGGAAAACGAGCAGCGGCGCGCCTTCCTCCGGAGCCTCCTTCGGAAGCCAGAGCCAATACTTGATCGTGCCGGCTGAGCCGGTGAACGACTGAGGGGTTTGAGTGCCGGGCGCCGGCTCCTCGGCCGGAACCGGACACATGGTCATCAGGCCGGCGACGGCCGCCACAATCAGGTTTTTCATGCGATGCCAAGCCTGCCGGGAGGCGCCGCCGCTGGCAAGTTCAAAGGTAGGCGAAGGACCGGTGTCTGGAGCGGGTTCGCGCGTCATCGGCGCCTTCTCTCCGAAGTGGTCGCAGCCGCAGGATAAAAACGCGCGGCCCCGATGTGGTCACAGACGGCCTCGGACCGCTCGGACACGTCTCCCGCTCCCTGCCCTCCTCAGCAGACATGCCAGACATGCTCTCCCGGATGATCGGCCTCAATCCGCAGAAGCTTGCAGGGGCCACTCCCCCATCCGCAGGCGCGAAGACCCGACGACCACACGATGGTGCGTTCCCGAAGAACCCAGGCCATTTTGACCGTTCTGTCCGACTCCCGGCCGGATTCTTGTGAAAAAAAACCTTGTCGCCCGTGCGCTTGTCCACTACCCTCCCCTTCAGGGCTGTTATAACATCAATCACGGTTGCGCAAGGACCGCCACGGGACTCTCCACCCCAAAGCCAACGCCCGGAACATGAATACCGCCACTGTCATCCTCTTCCGCCGAACACTCTTGGCCCAACTCCATAAAACTCGCCCACCATTTTTTCTTCGATCAATTCTGAAGATAGAAACCTGTCAGGCTGGACCTGTTGCTCCAGCCAATAATAAAACCAATATGACACAACCATGACAATACCGTCCAGAGCAATCCAATTGGCCCAAAAAAAACTTGCGGCGCCGGACGCCGGAACCCCCTCGGGCGCTCTCGATCCTCAAACCATCGCTTTGCTCGACGTTGTTCTCCGTGAGCGCAAAGCGGAACTTGATCCGAAACAACGCAAGAAAACGCTCGACGGAGACGGCGCCCGCAAAGTCACCGCATACATCCAACTCCTGGCCCTGGATGCGGAGATCGATACCGGGCCGATCGATGGTTTGTGGGGGCCAAGCACTCAGCATGCGTTCGAATCTCTTCTCTATCTCGAAGAGACCGGCGCCTTGCCTCCCCTCTGGCGTGACGTTGTCCCTGTACGGGCGAATCCGAACGGCTGGCCTCCGGAAAACGAGCCTAAATTGCGGAGCTTCTATGGCGAGCCTGGCGCCCATCAGACGACGATCATCCTCCCCTACCCGCATTTTCTTTCATGGGATACCTCGGCAAAGCTTACAAAAATCGGCTGCCACAAGAAGGTGGGGCCATCCATCCAACGCGTGTTGGAGAAGGTTCACGCCCATTACGGAACCAGTGGCATACGCGACTTGCGGCTCGATGTTTTTGGCGGATGCTTCAACAAGCGCAAGAAACGCGGCGGCAGTTCCTGGTCCACGCATGCGTGGGGCATCGCTCTTGATTATGATCCTGACAACAATCAGCTGAAGTGGGGGCGCGACCGGGCCGTCTTTTCAAGACCCGCTTATGACAAGTGGTGGTTGTGCTGGGAAGAAGAGGGGTGGTGCAGCTTGGGCCGCCTTCGCAATTTCGACTGGATGCATGTTCAGGCGGCAAGGCTTTAGCCTTGTCAATTGCCCGTTAAAGCCTCCAGCCTTATAAACTTTATGCCAACAGCATCCCCGACTCCTGACCGCGGCTTCAAGAGCGCGATCGGTTTCACAATTGCCGAGCGTGCCGCCCATGAGCAGAATGCCGCTGTGATCGCGGATGAGGCAGCGAAATACCTCCAGGATATCTGGAAAGACCATGTGACATTTCACAGGAAACATGGATTTTCAAAATTCTACGGAGATCGCAACACAAATCTCGATACCAGGGCGAAACGCCTCGCCGCGCTGCGACAGATCGGCGCTCCGGAATCAATGGTGGATCAGTTGCAGCCAACGAGCTGCATTGGACTGGCAATGAACGCGCTGAGAGCTGGCTTTTTGACGCCGGGCAACGCTCAACTCGACAACATCTGGATTAAACTTTCTGAGTATATGAAAGCGAATTCAATGTATGGCACAGCTCTGCTGAATGCATTGCAAAAGCTGGATTGGACAGTCTATTATTGGAACCCGAGCCCGAAAGACAACGAGCGCTGGGACAAGGAAGATGGCACGCGTGCCAGCCGGGGATGGCACGCCTTCCGGTATAATAGCGTGACTACGAAGGGGACATATTATTACAACAAGGTGGATGACTGGCAACTCCTGGTCGACTTTGGCACGGCAGTTCCCGCTCGCTTCAAGCGATTTCCGTTCTTCGTAGGGATCGCGCACACAGGTTATCACGTCTTTCCTGGTTTTCAGGGTCACGTCATTGAAGCACACTCTACCCGCAAACTTGACGCCATCGACAATCTCGAGGACAGCCCGTTCAACCCCCTGCAACGAGGCGGCGGCCCCCGCTGGACCGTTTCCGAAAAGTATCGCTCCGGACTGATCGCGGCGCCACCCGTGTCACCGCAAAGTTGAACGGCCGGCCTGAAATGGGCCGATGGGGGGAGAGAAGCCGGATTCCGGATGCGGAATTCATTGTGGCTTTCTTGCCGCGAAATGTGCTGATATAAGCGCCCATGGCCTGTGGCACAAGCCGCCGCCTCTGCGCCCAGGCCGCCAGGACCCCGCGCATAAGCTCCTGGCGCAATGATTCTGCGCGCGTTCAGGGGCGCCGACCCGGTGTCGGTTTTCTCCGGCCCATCCTGCGCGACAGGAGGATCGATTGTCTCAACGAGGGGGTGTCGTCGCCTCGACGAGAATTCCGCGATAGACAGCGCCTTTGAAACGGTGCTCCCGGGCTTCCCGGTAGGCAGGGCTGTTATACCAGGCCTTGGCGGCCTCCATACTCGGGAATTCGGCGATCACGATGCCTTCCGTCCCGTCTCCTTCCAACACTTCATGAGGCCCATATCCCGAGAGAACCTTCATGGGATGCCCCTCGAGCGTAGGGGGGACCTTCTTCCAATACAGCTCCAGTTCGGCCTGGTCGAGGGTCTTTTCCCGTGTAAAGACGATGTATGCTGGTTTCGTGACTTTGACCGGCGGCTCCAGTTGTTCCGCCTGGGCTTTGAGCGCTTTTGCGCCGGCTTCTTCCCGGGAGGAATCGCAGGCCGTCAACGTCATCGCGGCGAGAACGGCGCCAATAAGGAAAAGTGGATGTTTCATGTGAAGACGGGTGATAGATTGAATCGCTTCGTGGGTTTCGGTGCAGTTAAACTGGCTCCTGGCAGACGGCTTCAATGTTGTAGCCATCCGGGTCAAAGACATAAGCGGAGTAGTAGTCGGGGCCGTGCTCGGGAGTCGGCCCCGGCATCCCGTTATCTTGTCCGCCCGCCGCAATAGCGGCCTTATAAAAGCTTTCCACTTGTTCCCTGTCGGGAACGCGGAATGCGATATGGCAGGGGGCAATGATCGCCGGATCTTGCTGGATAAAAAAATCATGCCCTTCTCCTTCCACACCAAATCCGACTCCTTTCGCTTTCGTGCTTGCTGACGTATATTCAGGCGTGGC
>CAZYHO010000336.1:0-5765 GCA_964647495.1 uncultured Akkermansia sp.
GAGATGGGCCGGATGCTTAAGTTAACGCCTATGGGGCATCGCCCCAGGATTTGGATCCTCCTTGACCATGAGGGCTGAAAGCCCGGCCCATCCTCGATCCGACCGTAAGCTGTGCGCGGAAAGGCGTTGTGGTTTCAGCGGCTGAAACCTGCGCTGGCATGGCGCGCGGGATCGGGGTACGGGCTGGGGAAGTGATAGCCACGTTTCATCACCGGGATTTTGACATCCGCGAGCTGGCCCGCCTGAAAGCGGCGCGGGGCGTGACGATTTCGTGCGTGGTGCCGACGTTAAACGAAGCGGGGACGATAACCCGGGTGATCGGGGCATTGCGGCGCAGCCCGCTGGTTGACGAGTGGGTGGTGGTGGACTCGGGGTCGACCGACGGCACGGTGGAGCGGGCGGCGGAGGCCGGCGCGGCAGTGCATGCGGCGAGCGCGATCCGCCCGGAGTTTGGCGCGGCGAGCGGCAAGGGCGAAAACCTGTGGAAAGCGCTGTTCGTGACGCGCGGGGACATCGTCGTGTACATCGACGGCGACCTGCGCAACGCGCACCCGCGATTTGTGACTGGATTGGTCGGCCCGTTGCTCACGCAGCCGGATCTCGGGTATGTGAAGGCGTTTTATGAACGGGCGGGCGGAGGCGGCCGCGTGACGGAGATCCTGGTGCGTCCGCTGTTCCGGCGGTTTTTTCCGGAGCTGGCCGGACTGCACCAACCCCTGGCGGGCGAATACGCGGCGTGGCGCGCGGTGCTCGAGCACCTGCCGTTTCCCACCGGGTACAGCGTCGAGACCACCCACTTGATCGACTTCGCCCGGCGCTTCGGCACCGGCGGTCTGGCTCAGACGGATCTCGAGCGGCGCGTCCACCGCACGCGCTCGCTCGCCGAACTCGGACGGATGAGCGATGGCATTCTTCGAAGCGTGCTGAAGCGATTGCCGGCCGATGCGCTCGCGGGCGCGGCCGGCGCCGAGTCCGGTGAAATCGAGCGTCCACCACTGGCCACGCTCGCGTCATCGGCTGGTAGCGCGAAAGAACCGTGATCCGGAGAGGGGCAGTGGGAGACGGTGCGGGCTTGTCGCGCCCGGGACCGGCGCGAAGGCGTTTTCCTGGAGGGTCGTGGCCGCTTCAAGCGTGCCGGTGAACGTGAGAACGACGTGATCGTCCGCGATGGCGATGTCGATGGCCGGCGGGAGTCCCGGGCTTCCGCTGTTTGGAAACCCGGGCGTCGGCGGCTGGGCGATGAACGTGCCCCAGGGGGAAACCGCGTCGGGCACGCGGGCGAGGGCATGCGGGTTGTTGGCGCCGCCCTCGTCGTGCTGGACGAGAACCGGCGATGACGGATGCCCGGGCGCTTGAAACGCCTCCAGCAAGTCGGCGTCCTCGCCGCTGGCATTCCCGTAAATGACGACGTCGACGAGGTCATCGAGCATCGGCGGCGAGGCCGAGGCGCCGGTGGTGAAGGCCGAGGCGGGAGCGCGGTACACGGCCACCGCATCGGCGCCGTTCTGGATCGAGGCGTTGGGGATGACGAGATCGACGTTGGGGACGCCCGCGTTTCCGATGACGAAGAAACCGCGCGCATTGGAGGACTTTCCCGAAAGATCGATGACGGCGTAAGCGCCGTTGGACGCATGATTACCATTGAACAACACGACGAGGTAACCGTCGAGCGGCCGCGCCGCGGGCTCTCCGACATACAGCTCGATGAACTCGCCCGTGTCGGCGCCTGGCTGATCGCTGTCGATTTCGTTGATGAAGACACCGAGCGGCGGCCGGTCGATCCCGTCATCCTCCACTTCCAGGGCGGCGGCGCCGTTGAGATGCCCGGCGGCGATGCAGAGGAATCCGGCGAGTTGCGTCCCGTCGGAGACGATGTCGTCCACGGCGTCGATCGGCACACTGCCGGTCGCCGCGCCGCCCGGAATGATGAAGGACGATTGCCGCGGCGCCGCCTCGGTGGGGTCGAGCGCCAGGACGGTCACCACCAGCGGCTCGGTTGCCGGCCCGGCCCGCGTGACGATCAACGACGCCGCTCCGGCGCCCGCGTTCTCCGCCACGCGCGGCGGCTCGATCCGGCAGTCCAGCCTGTGTGCGACCGTGGAAAACGGAGTGCCATCGAAACGCGTCCCCGGGCTGAAAAGCCACGATCCGTCACCGAGCGAGCCGTGCGGCGCCGGCGTGCCGTCGATATCCGGGCTGAGGGTCAGAGATTCGACGGCTCCGGATTGGTGGTCGTAGTGAAATCCGGCGATCTCGAGATCCTGGCGGTTTCGCAGCGAAACGCGGCCGGCGGGTTCCAGGAGGTAAAGCCCGAGTTCGGGTGCGTTGGCGCGTTGTATCCACGCGTTTCCGAAGTCCTCGGTGATTCCGATCGGCGGCTGTCCTCCGCCGAAGACGACCAGGGCGGCGCCCGGCGCGAGGCGCGTGCCCTCGGGAATCGTATGACGCGGAGAATCGATGGAGGCGGCGAAGATCCGAAACCCGCTCAGGTCGAATGGCTCTGACCCGCGGTTCACGATTTCGACGAACTCGTCGTCATGGCGGTGCTGGCTGGTGGAGTTGGCGCCATCGTGGTTGGCGTCCCCGATGCCGCTGGCGAACACTTCGTTGATCACGACCGGTTGCGGGGCATCGCCGTCGTCGTTGACGGTCAGCCGCAGGCTCGCGGCCACGTAATCCGGAGCGGTGGCGGTGATCTCGACCTCGCGCTCGCCGTTCGGCCACAGGTCGTCCGCCGCCCCGAACACGACGTCCGCGTGATCCGAGCCGGCCGGGATTTCCACCGCGGCCGGCGCCGGCGCCGTCATCGGATCCGAGCTGGCAAAACTCACCGTGACCGGCGCGGCCGTGGACCCCGTGCGCGTGACCCGGCCTGCGCCCGCCGTGCCCTCCGTGAGCGACTGCGATGACACCGAGAGCGCCAGCCCGGCGACCGGCTGGTTTCTCGACCCGGGCGTCGGCGGCCGCGGAATGAAGGCGCCCGCAAAAAAAGGAGCGCCCCCGTCCGGCATCCTCGCCATCGCTGGCACACTGTTGGGCGATTCGTTGACCTGGCTCGCGCCGGGCGTCAGCACCTCGAGCAGATCGTAGTCCTCGGGATCGTCCGTGCCGTAAACCACCGCATCGACCAGGCCTTCCGCCGTGGGGCTCGTGCCGGTGGTGAATGTGGCCGATGGATTCCTGTAAAGCCCCACTCCGTCCGGTCCGTTTTGCAGCCACCCTGTACTCCCCGGCGCGACCACCAGGCCGGCCTCCGCGACATCGGGCGATCCGATGACGAAAAACCCGGCGGCGTTCGTGCGGTGGCCGTCCAGATACAGCGCGGCGACCGGCGAACCGCCCACCGGAGTCACCGCATACGCCGCATTGACCGCGGAACTGCCGTTGAAAAGCACGAGCACATAGCCGTCGAGAGGAAAATGGCCGGCGGCCTCTCCGCTCGCATCGTCGCAGGCAAAGAGTTCGATAAATTCCCGCGTGTCGCTTCCGGGTGGATCGGACTTGAATTCATTGATGACGACCACGGTGTCGGCCGCGAGAGGAACAGCGAGAAAAAACGAGGCCCACAGCGCGGGCGTCGCAAAACAGGAAATAAACGAGAGGGCGCGCATGACGGGGAGAACAAGAGGAGGACCGCGGGCAGCGGCAGGGAGCGGCAGGGAGCGGCAGCGAATGGCGCGGAGCGAAGCGCCACCACGCGCGCGCCACTCCAACGGCAGCCCCTTCTACGGCGCGAAATACGGCAGCCTTGCACCCGGGCCGCATTTTTCTGAAAAAAATGCCGTCCCCCTCCCCCCGATCAGGAACCGCGGGGCTCTGCGGCGCTCCCGGGGGCGGCGGAAAAATCAGAACGGCATCTGGTCTTCGTCGGGGTCGGGCGGCGGGGGCTCGGCAGCGGGAGGCGCGCTCGGGCGCGGCTCCGGACGGGCGGCGGGCGGGGGCGAGTACGGCGCACTCGACTGACCTGGCTCGCCGGGGCCGCCGCTGTCGCGGGATCCGAGGAGCTGAATGCCGTCGCCGATGACCTTGAGCTTGCTGCGTTTCTGGCCTGTCTGTTTGTCGTCCCAGGTGTCGAGTTGCAGGCGGCCCTCGACGAAGAGGGGGCGGCCTTTTTTGCAGTACTGGTGGACGACTTCGGCGGTGCGTCCCCAGAGAGTGATGTCGATGAAGGTGACTTCCTCGCGTCGTTCGCCGCTTTCGGTATTGTAGAAGCGGTTGACGGCGAGGCCGATATCCGCGACCGCCTGGCCTTTGGGCGTGTAGCGGATTTCGGGATCCCGGGTGAGGTTCCCGATCAGCATGACTTTGTTGAGCGAGGCCATGGCGCGGCGCTGGCTGGGACGCTCAGTGGCGGGCGGTCTTCTTCAGCAGGTGCTGGAGGAAGACATCCGAGTTGAGCTTGAGGCGGCCGCGCACTTTTTCCACGGAGGCGGGATCGGCTTCGAAGTGGAAATTGGCGTAAAATCCTTCGTCGATTTTGCGCGGGGTGTAGGCGAACTTCTTGCGGCCAAGCTGGTCGATCTGCTCCAGGCGTCCTCCCTCGGACTCGATCTCCTTGCCGATCTGGCCGAGGATCTGGTCGATGCTTTCTTCCTTGCCCCGGGTATCGAGGACGATGGTCAATTCGTATTTCTGGCTCATGATCTGTGTGGTGGGGCTGACGTCGGTGATCGGTCGGATGGGTGATCGGCGAGGGTGTTGGCTTCGGCGGGGGAGGGTGGAGGCGGAGGGGAGGGCGGGAAGCCGGGCTCCGGCCGGTTGAAATGGTTCATGGCTTGGGGGAAGCCGTGGCGAGCCGTGTAGTTTAATGCCTCCACGGCGCGGTCAAGTCGTTTCTCAAGGAGGGGACGTTCGTCCGGAGTGAAGGCGCCGAGGACGTGGCCGATGGCGTCGGACCGTTCGCGGGCGCCCGGGCCGATGCCGAACCGGAGGCGGGGAAAGTCCTGCGTGCCGAAGTGGGCGATCAGCGATTTGACGCCGTTGTGCCCGCCGGCCGAACCGCCGGCGCGCAGGCGGAGAACACCGAAGGGGAGATCCTTGTCATCGAAGACAGCGACGCAGGCGGCCGGCGGGATGCGGTAAAAGGCGGCGACAGCAGCGGCCGCTTCGCCACTGAGGTTCATGTACGTCTGGGGCTTCACGAGCCAGAGGTCGCCGATGCGGGTGATTTCCGAGCGCCATTTCTTTTCGAGCGAAAAACGGGCGCCGGCCGAGGCGGCGAGGCGGTCGACGATCATCCAGCCGACGTTGTGCCGCGTATCGGCGTACTGGCGGCCCGGATTGCCCAGCCCGATGAGGAGACGGATCGGGGGCGGAGTGGGCTCGGGCATGCGGGGGACGGGGGACGGGGGATGGCGGGATGACCGGCGTGAATGGACCGGGAGCGTATGGCGGGCGGGCGGGCGATTACAGTTTCGGGACGAAAACCTCGAGGTCGTACGCTGGCGGCAGGTTGTCGACGGTCTGGATTTTTTCGAGGTTCGGGTATTTCGAGAGCGGCTCCACCTCGAGCGTCATGCGCGACCCGAGCGGGCGCTGATTGATCGAGGTGTACTGGTTGTTCATGACGATGAGGTGGGCGATCCGCATGGCCTTGGCCGGGTAGTTGCCGCTGCGAACGGCGAGGACTTCATACTCGAAGACACCCAGGGCGCTCCGGTAGGTGACTTCTCCGAGATTGCGGACGGCCGACTTTTGCCGGAGAACCACCTCGACTTGCAGCGCCGCGGTGGCGGCGGGCTGGCTGGAAGCGGGCACAGTGGACG
>CAZYHO010000337.1:0-5736 GCA_964647495.1 uncultured Akkermansia sp.
GGAGGTGGGTGATTCGTTTTCCACGGCGCCCGCGACCACGGTGCCGTCCTTGAGCGTGACGATGCCGAGCTGGTAGGCGTCGCCGACGACGGCGTTCGGATCGACGATGTTTTCGATGAAATAGTCGGCTCCGTTGCGCCAGGTGCCGGCGAGATCCGGGCCGAGTTTGCCGTCCGAGCTGCCGCCGAGCGCGTGGCAAATGGCGCAGACGCGGTCATAGACTTCGCGGCCGTGGGCGCGTTCGAAGGCCCAGAGCGGGGCTTCGCGGTAGGTCTGGCGGATCCGATCGATTGTTTCGCGCGTGGCGGCCGGCGTGTCGTTGAATCGTCCCCAATGAGTTTCGAGGAGCTGGTTGCAGGTGTCGTCGTTCAGCGTGCGGATCTGGCGCAAGTGCAGGGCGGTCATGTGTTTTTTGTCGATGGCGCCATTCTGTGCGGCTTCGAGGAGGGCGCGTGCCAGCGCCGGCTGGCTGCTGAGCGTGGTCAACGTGACGGCGCGATCCGCTTCGTTGAATTGCGCGAACCGGGTGATCAAGGCGGCCGCCGTGGCCGGATCGTTCGAGCGGGCGAGCAGCGGGATGACGTGGGAGCGGAAGCCGCCGTCGTCGAGCAGCCCGGCAAAGACCGGCAGCGCGGCCGGATCGCCCGTGCGGCGGAGCAGCGAGAAGGCGGATTCGCGCTCGCGGCGCGAAAGGGCGGTGTCGGCCACAGCGCGGCGCATGCGCTCAAGGACCGTGGCATCGCCGAAGAGCGCCGCCAGTTGATCGGCGTCGGTGCGGACCGCGCGATCGGCCGAAGCGGCGCCGCGGCCGCGCAAGGCCGGCCACGAGGCCGGGGCGGGGAGCGTGCCTTCGGAGCGGAGCGCGAAAGCGGCGATGCGCACGATGCGTTCGGCGGCGTCAGGTGTGACGGCCGCGTTGGCGGCGAAAGCGAAAAGCGCGTCGCGACCGGCGGGCGTCGTGGCCGCCAGCCAGCGCAGTGAATCCGCCAGCACCGGCTGTTTTGTGGCCGTCGCGAGCGCCAGTGCGCGCGGGAAATCGCCCGCCACTCGCGGTGCGATGCCGGCATAGATCATCTTCGGCAGAAACCTGTCGTCGGCGTCGCCGGCGTGGCCCGCCAGCGTCGTGCCGATTTCCCACGCCGCTTCGTCCGGCAGAACCGGCAGCGCGGACGCCAGCGCAAGCCGCACGGTGGGCGACGCGTCGTCTTTGGCCATGGCAGCCAGCACGGCGCCCGCCACGCGCGGCGCGCCGGGAATTTCCGTAGCGAGCTGCACGGCCCACGCGCGCACGATGTCATCGTCGTGGATCAACGCGGCGACGAGCGTGGCGTCGTCGAGCAGCCCGGTCATGTGCAACGACCACAACCCGCGCAGGGCAGGGTGGCGCTGCGGCGAGGCCGCGAGGCCGCGAAGAATCCCGATCGTTTCCGCATCGAGCGGACCGGCCGCGGCGCGTTCCTGAAGCAACCGGCGTGCGGTGCGGGCCATCCAGTCATTGCGGCTCGTCTGGAGCCGGGCCAGCGCGGGGCTCGGTTCGGCATGCAGATCGACGCGCACCGGCTTGTACGTCGCGGCCCACGCCACCCGATAGACGCGGCCGTTCGAGCGATCCCACTTTTCCTCGATCGGCGTGTGGCAGTGCTGCTGGTCGACCCAGTCGATGGCGTAGACCGCGCCGTCGGGGCCGGTCTGGAGGTCGACGGCGATGTATCGCGGATCCGGGGCGTAGAGCAGGTCGGCGCCGGCGTGCATCGTTTCGTATCCGGAGCCCTGGCGCACGTTGATCTGGTGGTTGATCTGGTGGCCGTGGAGGTTGTGGGTGAAGAGGTGATCCCGGTAGATGGCCGGCCAGTTTTCGCCTTGGTAAACAAGTGTGCCGACGTGCGAATGGCCGCCGTAGACCGCGGTGGTGCCCGGTTTTCCCGCGCCGCCCTCGCCGCTGTCGTATTTGGCGGAGGCGGGCAGGTAATTCCTCAGGTCCGGAGCGAAGTCCGGCCCCTCGGCGGAAATGAACGGAGCGTAATGAGCGTTCGCCTGGTTCCAGAAATGGCCATGACGAATGACGTGCGTGGTGCCGCCGCCGCCGAAGAAGCTGCGGCAGTGCGTCATGAAAAGATGGCCGGCCTCGTTGTAGTCGAGCCCCCACTGGTTGCTGCCGCCGGTGGCGAAAATCTCGAAGACGCGGCGCACCGGGTGATAGCGCCACACGCCACTGCGCAATTCGAGCCGCTCGCTGTCCGGCGCGCCGGGCCGGCCGACCCGCGACGTCGTGAAGACCCCCTGGTTTCCATACAGCCAGCCGTCCGGTCCCCAGAGGAAACTGTTCAGCGTCTCGTGCGTGTCCTGAAACCCCCAGCCGTCCAGCACCACTTCGGGCGGCCCGTCCGGACGGTCGTCGCGGTCGCGGTCGGGAATAAAGAGAAGATCCGGCGCGGCGCCCACCCAGACGCCGCCGAAGCCGACCTCCAGGCCGCTCGCGAGATTCAGCCCCTCGGCGAAAACCGTGCGCGTTTCGAACACGCCGTCGCCATCGCTGTCGGCGAGAATGACGATGCGGTCGCGCCCCTCGCCTTCTGGTTGTTTGTTAGGATAACTGAGCCCTTCGAGAATCCACAGCCGGCCGCGCTCGTCGATGGCGAAGGCGATCGGCTGAACGACCTCCGGCTCCGAGGCGATCAGGTCGGCGCGAAATCCGTCGATCAAGTGCATGCCGGCGACCGCGCGCCGCGCCTCCTCGTTGCCCACCGTCGAAGGTTCCGCGGGATTCGGGCGCAGGTGCCACAGGACCGGGCTGGTGTGCAGGCGGTCGTCCTCCGCATAGGCGGCCGGCGGCTTCGTGTGCAGCACAAAATCATCGAAGTTCACATGCCCCCACGGCCCGCCGTCGTCGTCGATCACGCGGATGAACAGCTTTTGTCCGGCGACCGGGCGCAGGTCGACCACTTCACGGTTCATGTTTTCCACGTCGCGGCCGGCCGCCGTGTGAAAGACGGTTCCGGTCTCGGCGACCACGATTTCGACGCGCGTCCTGGCCGGATCTTTCCCGCCGCCGACCAGAAAACTCGCCCACGGCTGCGACGCCACGAAGGGCGCGGACGTGAGCGTGCCGGTCGGCGCATCCCCGCGCCTTTCGAAAGTCCCCACCCAGTAGCGTCCGGCGTGGCGGCTCGCCTCGGTCGGTTTGCGCGGCGTCACCGTGTCGCCATCGACCGGCTGGCCGGCCCACGCGTCACCCGTGGCGGACCAATCGTCCAGCGTGCCGGATTCGAATCCCAGATTGAGCGCGCGGCCGTCCGGTGCGGTGGCCGGCACGCGGTCCGCGTCTGCGGCGCCCGCGTCCGCGGGGGACGACGCTGCCGGAGGCTCGGTGCGGCCGAGGTCCAGCAACCGGATGTCGCGCACCTGGATCTTCGCCGGCCCCGGCCCGGAATGAAGCTGAATGGCCAGCCGTCCCGCCAGGTCGGCCGCACCCGACTGATGATCGTCGAGCGCGCCGAAGAACACGCCGTTGACCCAGATCTCCACATGCGGCCCGCGCGCCACCACGCGGTACCGGTTCCAGTCGTCACGTTTCGGGACCGACCGGAAACTCGCCGGATCCGCAAACGGATCGACCCAGCGCCGGCCGTCCGGCGAAATGGAAACCCGCGTGCCGCGCTCCATGATCAACCCGCGTCCGTGCTCGTCGTACATCCGCCCGAGCCAGACCGCCCCGTCGTCCAGATCCACTTGCAGGCCGGCCGCATGCCCGCTCGGCTCCCGCTGGCTCCGGATCTGAATCCCTGAGTTCGCCGATGGCCCGCCGCCGATCCGGTACTCGAGTTCCAGCTCGAAATCCGCCACTTCCCCCTTCCAGTAAAGGAATTCGTTCGTCCCCAGCGTCTCGCCGTCCGCGATGGTTCCGGTCAACGCGCCGTCCTCGACTTTCCACCGCTCCGCATCGCCTTCCCATCCGTCCAGTGAACGCCCGTCGAACAGTCGCTGCCAGCCCTCCTCCGCGCTCACGGCGGAAACAGAGGCCACACACAGGACCCCGATCAGATTTCGAAGATGAATCAATCGCATGACGTAAGGACCGGCGGTTCCTCCGGCCAAGCGCCCATTCAAGCCGCCCTCCGCTCCCTTGCCAAGCAGTCTGTGGGGGGAGTCCATGGGGCACGGTTCATGGTTCACGGGGCGCCTTGCCAGGCAGTCTGTGGTGAGCGTTTGGCGGAGGGTAGAGGGTGGAGGGTGGTATTCAGCGAGTCGGTGTCCAGTCATCAGCCTTCAGAGGTCAGCGAGCCATCTTTGAGGGACTTTGAGTCCCTTGAGTCCCTTGGGTCCCTGCCCTCACAAAGAAAAGCCCTTGGCGGCAGCCTTCCCGTCCCTTCCCGGCAATCGTGGAGTCCTCGCCGTTTTTTCCCTCATTTGCATCGTGGCGCATCGCCGCTAACGGGTGGGCATGCTCAAACTTCTCGTAGTTGGAAAGGGCGGGCGCGAGCACGCGCTGCTGAGCGCGTTGGCGGCTTCCGCCACGCCGACCGAGCGCTACGCGTTTCCCGGGAGCGACGCGATCTTCGCGTCCGTGGCACGACCGGCGCCCGGTGTGATCGACCTGCCGACGCTGATCGATTTCGTGCAACGCGAGGGCATCGAGCTGGTGGTGGCCGGTGACGAGAGCTGGCTGGTGGCGGGCGAGGGGCTGGCCAACGCCTGCGAACGGATCGGCGTGCCGTGCTGGGGGCCGCCCAAGGAGTCGGCGCAGCTCGAGGCGAGCAAAGAGTTCGCCAAGCGATTCCTCGCGTGCCATGGCATCCCGACCGCGCGGTACGCGGCGGCGGGCACGTTGGAGGAGGCGCGCGACCTGCTTCCCACGGTGGTGGGAGAGGGGTCCGTGGTCCTGAAGTTCGACGGACTGGCGGCCGGCAAAGGCGTCGCGGTGTGCTCGACGCTGGCGGAGGCGGAGGCATTTCTCGACACGATTTTCGTGCAGCAGGCGTTCGGCCCCGGGCGCGTCGTCATCGAGGAATGCCTGACCGGTCCGGAGCTGAGCCTTTTCGCCAGCCTCGTCGGCGGTTCGTATCACGTCCTGTGCCCGGCGCGCGACTACAAGCGCATTTTCGACGGCGACGAAGGCCCGAATACCGGCGGCATGGGAGCCGTGGCCAGCCGCGACCTGATCACCCCCGACCTCCTCGCCCGCATCGAGCACGAAATCATCGCGCCCACCGTGGCCGGCCTGCAAACCGACGGCCTGCCGTACCGCGGGTTTCTCTACTTCGGGCTGATGCTCACCTCCGACGGCCCGAAGGTCATCGAATACAACTGCCGCTTCGGCGATCCGGAATGCGAGGCCATCATGCCGCTGGTCGGCGGCGATTTCGTCGGCTACCTCTGGCACGGCGCGCGCGGCGTGCTGCGGCCGGACCTCGTCACGTTCTCGCCGGGCTGGAGCGTCTGCGTCATCCTCGCCAGCGCCGGGTATCCGGCATCCAGCCGCAGCGGGGACGCCATCGACGGCCTGGAATCGGCCGCGGCCGCCGGCGCCACCATTTTCCACTGCGGAACACGTCTGGCCGCCGGCGCTTCACCCGCCACCCCGCGCTACGAAACCAACGGCGGCCGCGTCCTCGCCGTCGTCGCCCAAGGCCCCACCCGCGAAACCGCCCTGGCCCGCGTCGAACCGGCCGTCGCCGCCATCTCGTTCCCCGGCTCCCAGCGCCGCCACGATATCGGCCGCCGGCATTTCGAGTAACA
>CAZYHO010000338.1:0-5729 GCA_964647495.1 uncultured Akkermansia sp.
GCGGACGCCAGGGCGGCGAGACGAAGGCAGTGGCGGCGGTTCAGCATGGTGGAATCTGGCATTTGTTATTGGTCATTGGTCATTGGCTGCCGATCACTGACTACCGATCACATCCGCAATTTTGACAGGGCGGCCGAGGGTGGCGGATTGGTCGGCGGCGAAGATGACTTCGTGGGTGGCGACGGCGTCGGCGAGCGAGGTGAGCGGCATGTCTTCGTTTTTGGCGAGCGCGGTGAAGAATGCTTCGAATTGTGATTGGTACGGGTGGTCGGTGACGTCGCCGCTGTCGAGGAGTTTGAGGCTCATTTCGCTCCAGGCGTGTTTGTTGAAGCCCGGCAGGTTGACGTGGAATTTTTTGTCGAGGATGGATCCCTCGCTGCCGACGAGGTGGGCGTGGAAATAATACGGCTGGAGGCAATCGACGACGGCGGCGCATTTGCCGACGCGTCCGTCGGCGAACTTGAGGATGGTCACGCTGGTGGTGTCGTACTCGTAGGGTGCGAAGACGGGGCTTTTCGACTTTGTGGCGTAGCTCATGACTTCGGCGACTTCGCCGCCCATGCAGAGGAGGAGGGCGTCGAGCGCGTGGCAGCCGGCGGTGAGCAGGGCGGATCCGCCGCCTTTCCGTGTGACATTCCAGCGGAACTGGCCGTACCAGGGACCGATGCCGTGGTAATAATCGACTTCGCCGTAGTGGACGGCGCCGAGCAATCCCTTGTCGAGCATGGCTTTGATGCCGAGGAAGTGGCTGGACCACCGGCATTCGAAGCAGACGCAGGCTTTCACGCCGGCGGCGGCGACGGCGGCCTGCACGCGGCGCAGATCGGCGAGCGAGAGGGTGGCGGGTTTTTCGAGGATGATGTGTTTGCCGGCGGCGGCGGCGGCGGCGGCCTGGTCCGCGTGTTCCCACGGGTAGCTGGTGATGTCGACGACCTGGAGGCCGGGGTGGGCGAGCATGGCGTCGACGGACCGGTAACTTTTGATCGGTGATCGATGAGCGGCGGTGAGCGTGACATCGTCGAGTTCGCGTGAGGACGAGACGGCGACGACCTCGGCGAGGCCCGTGGCGTTGATGGCTTCGATGTGGGCGGTCGCGGCCCAGCCGTATCCGATGATGCCGACTTTGAACTTGCTCATGTGGGCGATGGTTGGTGGAAAAGAGTGTGGGCTTGGTGGCGACGGGCGGCGCGGCCGGGACGGGCCGCGCCGGAGTGGGCGGCTTTCATGCGCGGCGCGCGCTCCACACGGCCAGGAGCAGCGTGAGCACGGCCGCGGGAAGCAGGCCGAGGCAGAGCCCGAGGATTTTGGCGGTGTGGCCGGGAGCCAGGCGGATGTGATACCCCGGCACGCGGCGCGAGGAGATGCCGATCAGGTCCTCCCTGTTGAGGAGCCAGCTCAGCGACGACGAGATGAAGTCGTAGGCGACCGGGTTGGGCTGGAGCGTTTCGCGGTCCGGGTCGATGAGGGCGGCGTTGCCGGTGACGACGATGCGGGAGGAGGCGGCGCTGAGGCGCTGGTCCTGCTGGGCACCGCGTTCGATGGAAGCGGCAAGGAACAGGGGATCCGGCTCGCCCGTGTCGGCGTCGTCGCGTCGCGGGGAGGGATCATCGGGGCGGGTCTCGCCCCAATAGTCGGTGCGGGCGAATGCCAGCGGGATGACCTGGAGCGCGGCGGCGCGCAGGATGCGGCTGTCTTCCTCGAGGCGGAGGGTTTTGCTTTGCTCCGGGAACGTGATGGCGGTGCCGCCGAGCGGCTCGGTGATGGGCGAGAGCGGTGTGAAGGCGGCGGGCACTTCCAATTCCTTGCGCACGCCCTGGGCGGTCGTGAGCACTTTGAGGACGCGGTCCTGGCGCGGGCGGACGCCGTACTTGCCGAGGAAGGCCTCGAGCCGCGGCAGATCGGCCTCCGGATCCAGCAGGAACAGGAATCCCGCGCCCTTCCGTGTCGTCCACCACTCGTCGAGCATTTCGATTTCGCGCTGTGTAAAATCGAGCCGTGGCCTGATGGAGACGATGGCGGCGGCATCGTTCGGGATTTCAGCCAGGCCGGTGAGGCCGAGCGCGCGCACGTGGGCATCCTGTTTGGCGGCCATGTCCCAAAGGACGTTTTCGGCGGTGAGGAGGCGGCCGTCGGGCATCTGGGCGGCGGGCAGGTTTCCGATGTTGCCGGTGAGGACGTAGATGACGGGCGGTGTCTTCTGGTTGACGCCGATGAGGGCGGAGGTCAGCAGATCTTCGCCGCGGAATTCGATCAACCGCCGCTGCGGCCCGTCCTCGGTGTACGTGAAGATCCGGGAGGCGGTGACGAACCGCGTGCGGCGCGGCGCGGCCGGCGGCGGCGTGGCGCCCGGGTCGGCCGCGGCGTCCGGTGAGGGCGGCCTGGTTTTCGGCGATGACGTCTGCTTGCTGATGATCAGCCCGTGCTGGTTGATGGCGAGGTTGTATGTTTTCTCCATCTCGAGGCGGCGGCTCGTCTCGCGGTGGAGGTCGAGGAAATCGATTTTGAGCCGTCCGCGGCCGATGCGTTTGTATTCTTCGAGGAGGGCGCGGATTTCCTTTTCTTCGTCATCGCCTTTTTTGAAGACGGCGATGATTTCGGTGCGGCCGCGCAGGGACTTGAGAAAACTTTCGGATTGCGGGCTGATCGTGAACTGGAGGTCGCGCGTCAGGTCCCAGCGTTTGAAATGCCGGAAGCTCAGGTAGTTGACGGCCACCAGGAGAAGCAGGGCGGCCAGCATCTGGAGGGCGACGCTTGTGGCGATGCTCGTGCGGCGGATCGGCTGGACTGGGGCGGCGTCGGACATGGGCGGTCAGGTGTGGCGCGCTCAGGTTTTCCAGCGCCGGAACTCGATGGCCTGGTGCGTGAGGAAAAGGAAGAAGGCGGCGAGGCTGAGGTAATAGACGATCGGGCGGGTGTCGACCAGGCCGCTGGTGAAGCGGGCGACGTGTTCGACCGAGGCGATGTAGCCGAGGATTTCGGAGACATCGAGCATGCGTGTGGACGAGAGGTGGACGGCGACGAAGCCGACGAGGTAGTGAAGGAGGATGAGGGTGAGGGCGAGGATGGCGGCGACGATCTGGTTGCGGCTGAGCGAGGAGGCGAAGAGGCCCATGGCGAGGTAAAGCAGGCCCATGAGGAGCACGATGCCGTAACTCCCGATGAGCGGGCCTCGCGGGATGTCGGCCGCGCCGACGGTGACGTACTGGAAGAGGAGGAGGTTGGCGAGGCTGGGCAGCCAGAGCACCATGTAGAAGATGACGGCGGCGGCGTACTTCGAGAGAACGAGGTGGGAGGCGCGCACCGGGGCGGTCATCATGGTTTCCAGGGTGCCGAGTTTGCGCTCTTCGGCGAGGAGGCGCATCGTGATGAGCGGGAAGACGGCGAAGTAGCTGAGGTAAAACCACGGTGTGCGGAACATCCAGCTCACGAGGTTGCCGCTGCTGGTGGACCGCGTGAGCGCCATGATGGTGGCGTAAAAGCTGACGCCGTTGATCAGCATGAAGAGGAGGATGACGACGTAGGCGAGCGGCGAGAGAAAAATCTGCCGCAGCTCCTTGCCTAACAATATGAAAAAGACGCGCATCAGGCGGGACCGGTGGCTGGGGACGGGCCGGTGGACGCGGTCGCCCGGGGTCGGCGCCGGCCTGCTTCGGATGGGCGAGGCGGGATCATTGGTTTTGGGTCAGTTCGACGAAGACATCTTCGAGGGAGGCCTGGCGGCGGACGAATTCGCGCAGCGGCCATCCGTGGCGTCCGATGAGGGCGGCGATTTCCTCGCGCAGATCGGCGCCGGTGTCGACCCGCACGGTGAACCGCCGCCATCCGCCCTCGAGGTGATCGGTGAGCACACGCCGCACCTGGGGCAGGGCGCGCACGGCCGCCGAGACTTCGTCCGCGCCGGCGCGGGCTTCGAATTCGATCGCCCCGGCGGTGCGCAACCGCTGCTGGAGCGCCTCCGGGGTGTCGGAGGCCTTGATTTTGCCGCCGTCGATGATGATGACGCGATGGCAGGTGGCCTCGACCTCGGTGAGAATGTGGGTGCTGAGGAGGATGGTGTGTTTTTCGCCGAGCTGGCGGATGAGTTCGCGGGCCTGGCGGATCTGGTTGGGGTCGAGGCCGTTTGTCGGTTCGTCGAGGATGAGGAGCTGGGGCCGGTGGACGAGGGCATCGGCGAGGCCGACGCGCTGGCGGTATCCTTTGGAGAGGGTGCCGATGATTTTTTTGCGGACGTCGGCCAGGCCGCAGAGGTCCATGACCTCGCCCACGCGGTGCCGGCAATCGCGGCCGCGCAGGCCCTTGAGTCTGGCGCGGAACGTGAGGTACTCCTTGACCCTGAAGTCCTCGTAGAGCGGGACGTTTTCCGGCATGTAGCCGATCTGGCGGCGCACCTTGATGGAATCCGCGAACACGTCGAATCCGGCCACGCGCACGCGGCCCGACGTGGCCGGCAGGTAGCTGGTCAGGATGCGCATGGTGGTGCTTTTGCCGGCGCCGTTCGGGCCGAGGAAGCCGACGACCTCGCCGCGCCCGACGGCAAACGACACGTCATCCACGGCGGTGCGGCCGGGATAGCGTTTGGTCAGGTGCTCGACTTCGATCATCAGGTGGTATGCGGGAAACGGTTCACATACCAGCGGGCCGGACGCGACGCAAGAACTGTGGCGGGGATGGGGCACGGTTCATGGTGCACGGTTCACGGTTCATGGTGCACGGTTCACGGGGACGGGGCGGCCTTGAGGAGAGGGGTGTGGCGTCCGGGGTCAGCGGGTGGTGTTTCTGGCGGCGAAATCGGCCCAGCCGCCGCGGCCGGCGAGGCGGGCGGATTTTTCGAGTGAGCGCAGGTGGTGTTCGAAGCGGGCGCGGGGGGTGCCGTCGGGCAGGTCGGCGCCCTTGGTGTGGATGCGGGCGAGGCCGGCTTCGACGAGGAGTTCGGCGAGCCAGCGGTCGCGGCCGTCCGGCAGCGAGACGGAGAGGTGGGCGTAGTGGCGGCGGTCGTCGTAGACTTTTTCCCAGCGTGTGTGGACGCGGAACGGGCGCTGGCGCAGGAGTTGCAGGGTGAAGTCGCGCGCGTCGCGGCCGATGCTCAGCGTGTCGGCCTCGGTCAGGCCACCGAAGGCGGCGCCCTGTTCGGCGAGCCGGTCGCGATTGTATTGATGGCGGCGTTTTTCCGGGCAATCGACGAAGTAGAGGCGCAGCAGGTCTTGCCCGTCCTTGTGGCGGATGACGAAGCTGTCGCCATCGTCTCCGGGATCGCCGGTCAGCGCGGGATCTTGAAGTTCCGTCCACGCGGACCGGGCGGAGGCGGGCGGGTGTGGGGGGTGCGACGGCGTGCGGCCGCGATCCTCGTCAAGCCGCAGCCAGGCCGCGGCCGCGGCGAGAACGAGCGTGCCGATGAGCGTGACGGTTTGGCGGAGCCGGCGGCGGGACATCCCCGCACCCATCCTTCGTGCCGCCCGGCCGTGCAACCTTTCACCGCGCCGCCGGAACGGCATTCCGGAGGCGCGGGTGGAATTCTCGCCGGATCGGCCAGGACAGAGCGGCAAAGACGGGCAAATACAGAGACAAGACAGAGACAGAGACAGACACCCACTTTGGCAATCCGCGCCAGGCGTGGATGGTGCACCGGTGAGGAGGGGCAGGGCGAGCGGCGGGCAGACTGGCGGAATCGGATTATGGACGGCGTTTGGCCTGCAGCACGGCCTCGATTTTCCCGAGCGGCAGAGTGTTGA
>CAZYHO010000339.1:0-5716 GCA_964647495.1 uncultured Akkermansia sp.
CCTTGATGCGATGGCTTCCTGGATTGAGGACATGGATGACCGTCTTCCGAATTCACCGTCATGGGACACTTTCCGAGACATGCTTTTGGCAGCCAAGAGTTATGAGTAAGTATGAGCACCGACTTCCAGCACAGCGCCTATCTCGCCGCTCGTCACGCCATTAGGACGGCTCAGGCTGTCGCTGTGACGAGTCTTCAGCAGTCGTGTCCTGATGCTGATTCAGAGTCTTGTTTTCCGGCTATCGCTCAGGCAATGACATTGTGCATTACAGCTCAGCGTTTGGCATCACAGACGCAGCAAAGCAGAGATTTTACTGGCCTTGTCGCCGAGCTTGCCCGTAAGTGTCCCGGTTACTCAGATGCCACATACGAGTTGGCAGCCCGTCACGCCTTCGCAGACTTTATACGATGATACACAGCCACACAGCCAACACGAAGGCGAACAAAGCGGTGGAGGCAACCCGGCAAAGCCGGGTGCCTCACCTTTGACGTTTCGCTCCAAAAACAGACGATATGAAACGCGCTGCCGTTGTTCTGATTCTCCTCGCTGCTGGCTTTGGTTGTGGCTGGATCGCCCGGAGTGTGGTGGCACCGGATTATCCCTCACATTGGGACGCAGTAGAGTTGGGGATGACCGCGTCCGACGCAAAGGCAGTGGTGCCGGACCTTGATCCTGGACTCCGTGATATCAAGGGATTCGATCAGACTGGCCTTGACTTGGGAGATCGATACTGGAACCTGCTTGTGAGCTACGATGAGGATGGCCGGGTGTCAGAGATCACCAAGAACTACGTCGATCGGCGTATTGGCATCTTCAATCGGTCACTTGTGGAGTCAAAGCCGTGAGGGAAGAATCAATAAAGCGAACAAACCGCAGGTGGCAACCGGCGACAACGCTGGTTGAATCGGAGCTTGATCTCGCCGGTGCCACCACTCTGCGTTCGGCAAAACTATCTTTCCACCCACGAAACATGAGCCCTCTCGACAACACGATCGCAGTACTCGAACTCGCACAAATCTGCCGGGTGGTTCCGGACATTCACGCCGCCGTTGGATTCCTTGAGAGCGCGTTGGGCATAACCGGCTTCCCCGAACCGGAACGTATGCGCGCAGAGGAACCGGGCATGACCTATATTATGGTCAGGCCGTGGCCTGGCGAATGGCTGATCACTCAAACCTGTAACGGTGCAGCCGTCGCTGTGACCCAATGGGCAACGGGTCCTTGACGTCAGGGGAATGCGCACGCTTTCCCTTGACGTGACGCGAAAACTGCCCGATGAATACCAGTATGATTTCCGACGCCGATCTTTTCGTCATCGCGCAGATCAATGCCGGTCTCCGCACGGACATTGACCATCTTCGCAAGCTGGATGCGCAGATGAAGTCGCTACTGAACGACGCGCGTGCCATCCCCGGCGCAACCAGCCCGGCCCAGGTGGCGGAATGGGACGCACTGATGCGCGATGTCGAAACGCTGCACCACCATGCCGAGCAAATCGACAAGGCGTTGCTCGACGAGGCGCCGGCCACGGACCTCAAGGAAGACTGGAAAATCGTGAAGGAGACAGACCAGCGCATCGAGCGTCACTTTGTTCGCTTGCGTGATGCCGGCTTGACGATGATCGCTCCGGATCGGCGGCAGCATTGGAGTGACCTCTGGCGGACGGTCTTCCTGCACCTCGAAACCGTCCGGGCGCATGCGGCAGTGGTGGAAGCCAAAGGCGAGATGCGCGTTCGCTACGGCGCGGACAAGGTCGATAGCATCGCTCAGGATATCCTGAAGCATCTCCCGGCGAATGCCGATCCCGGCCAAACGGAACTTTATGCGGAGGAATACCGGAAAGGCATCGAAGAGTATCTGGCGAACAAAGAACACTTCGGTGGTTTCCTGGACATCGTAAAGTCTCTGCTGCTGATTCCCCAGGAAACACCGGATCAGATTGCGCGCCGCAGGATGAGCAATATGCGCCAGAGCCAATAGGCTCCAGGTCGTTCAACAACACTGGTCAGCATGCTCCGGAGCGCGGCGGGGCCGTGAGAGGGAAAACTTGCGGGCCTGAGAGCGCATGACACCTGTTGTGGGGCTGGATGGACGCGGCGAAGGTGGCCGATGTCGGCGTCTTGCGGAGACAGGCGCCTGGGGCGGCGCATCCGCAGGCATGTGAGAGGAGGCCGAGGGGGGACAGTCCTCTTCGCCGTCCGGCAGTTTGACTCACTTCACGACGCTCCTTGTGCCGCCAGCACACTCTTGCGCGAAGCGCCGGGTAGCCGGCCAGTTTTCCCTTGGCCAGCGGACGCGTCCACCGGGTTGCCAGTGCGGCGCCCTGTCCGGGAGTTTTTGCGTGCCGCGTGGGCGAATCTGGCTGTTTTCCAGATCGGCCTCGAGCGTTTGACAGCTCATGGGCGCGCTTTACCGCGGAATCATTTCCCGAGGGCGCGGAGGGCGTGGGGGTTGGCGGGGTCGATGGCCAGGGTGCGTTCGAACCAGGGGGCGGCTTCGGCGGGGCGGTCGAGTTTCTGGAGGAGGAGGGCGGCGTTGAGCTGGGCGTTGGCGTCGCCTGGCAGGGCATTGGCGACGCGTTCGTAGTGCGGCCAGGCCTCGGCGAAGTGGCCGGCGGCGATCAAGGCGCGGCCGAGGTCGTTTCGCGCGGCGAGGTCATCGGGATCGGCGGCATGGGCGGAACGGAGTTTTTCGATGGCGCGGCCGGTCGCACCGCGCTTCATGGAGACCATCGCCCAGTGGCGCCAGGCTTCGGTGTAGTCGGGGACAGTTTCGACCGCCCACGCGAACGCGGCCTCGGCCGCCTCGGGCGCGTCGGTCTGGGCGAGTGCGATGCCCAGGCTGTTCCAGGCCTGGGCGAAATCGGGGCGTTCCGCGAGGGCGGCCTTGAGCCGGCGCACGGCATCGGCCGGACGGCCCGCGCGGTTGAGCGCGGCGCCGAGCAGTTGGTCGCTGGTGTGATGCGGCATGATGTCCGCGGCTTCGGTGAGCAGACTCACGGCGAGCGCGGCATCGCCGGCCGCCTCGGCCAGGGCCGCTGTCTGCCGGCGGAGGATCCAGTCGCGGGGATGGCGCGCGCAGAGCGCCCGCGAAGCGGCGGTCCACTCCTTGAGTCGTGCGGGTGTGATGCCGGCGCCGAGCCGCTGGATTTCCGCGCTCAAGGCGGCGTCGCGCTCGAGCGCGCCCCATTGCCGAGAGAACGGAGGCCGCCGCAAGCGCGCCTGGATTTCCTGTTCGGTGCGGCGCTGATGCCACGGGGTGTGGCCGAGGCGCTCGAGGCATTCGTCGAGCGTGGCCCAGGGACCCGCGGCATCGGGAAGGAGGGCGGCCGCGTACAGGCGCGCGAGTTCGTAGGCGCCGCGAGGGGTGAGGTGCACATGCTCGTAGAAAAAGTCCGCGCCCGCCACACCGCCGGCCGACAACGCGTCGAGATGCTGCTGCGGCTCGACCAGGGTGGCGCCCGCTTTTTCGGTTCCGCGCCTCCCGGTCCCGCGTCTTGCCGCCTCGCCCGGCGCCTCCTGCAACGCGGGCGTGCACCGGAAACGAAGCTCGTCGAGTTCGCAGGCTCGCCGGAAAAGCGAGGCCGCCTCGCCCGCGGCTCCCGATTCCTTCGCGAGCACGCTCGCCAGGCGCCAGGCCGCTTCGGCATCCGCCGGCCGGGCCATCCAGCGGTCGCGCAGCTCGGCGAGACTCAACGATTCCGTTCCCCCGCGCAGGGCGGATGGCATGCCGTCCTCGGAGCCCGCGGCGGCCGGATCGTCGCCGGGGCGGCCCGCAAACGGGGGACTGTCCCCCAAGTTGGCCGCCGCCGCTCCCACGACCACCGGAATCCCCCGGGCGCGCGCCATCCCGATGATGTCGGCAAGGTTGCGCTCGAATGACCGGTGCACACGGTCAAGGGCGGGATCGTCCGCCGCGACACGCGCCTCCAGGAACATCTCCATGCCGCGCCATGTCCGCGGTCCGCGCGCCGCCGCGGCGCGCCGCTCACCCAGCGCCTGAATCCACTGGCCGGTGCGCGTCGATTTCGCCGCCAGTTGTGCCCGCACCCACCACCGCGGCGGCGCCCGTGTGCCGAATACCGTGCCCGGACCGAATGGTCCGACGACTTCGTTGTTGCCGGCGTAGACGATCCAGCCAGCCACCGGCACGCCGGCCATTTCCCGGGCGATGACTCTCAGCGCGTGTGAATCGACCGCCGTCATGGCGGTGTTCACGACCTCCACCTCCTCGCCCGGAAAGCGTTGTTCCAGCAGGGCTTGCAGCATCCGTGGAAACCCGAACGCCGGTTCCGGATCGCCCATCGCCGCGGACTCGCCAAAGACGACGTAGCGCCGCAACTTTCCTCCCCCGGTGGCGGCCGCTCCGCCGTCCTTGTTGCCGGGCGCCAGCCATATCGGTTGCGGGCTGCGGGCCAGCGAGCGCGGGAAAAAGCGCCAGGAAAACCGGTAGTTGTCCCGCAGACCCTGCGGCCCGGGCACCAGAAACCTCGTGTCGTATCCCACTCCCGCCAGTGCCAGCGCGCCTTCCAGCAATAGCGCCAGCGCCACAACGGGCACCGCGATCAGGCACAGCCGCAGCGCCACCCGTCTCCATCCCCTGTCGACCGTGCGGGGTGTTGTTGTCGTTCGGCTCATCGTGGCCGGCCACGCGGCCGGTCACCCCGCATATTGACCGGGAGCACGCCATCACACCAGATTATATTGAATATTTCGCCAACTCCCGATTGACACGCTCATCGTCTATGGGTGCGTTAATCCGCACGCAGGCAAAAAATCCCCCCTGTGGAAATCTCCGATGAACCCCGATGCAGACGGCGCCGGACATCCCCGTACGGCCTCGCCCGCACCGTCAATGAAACTTGTACCCAAAACCTGATGAAAAAACCGACTCGACTCCCGGCCACGATTGCCGTGGCCCTCTCCGCCCTCGGCCTGTGCTCCGGTCCTGTCATCGCAGGAACCGCCAGCTTTGACTTCAACACAGATCCGACGGGCATCCTGAATCTGATCGGCCACGCCCAATGGCGCGAGACCGGCGGCGTGGACAATTCAGGCTATCTCTCGATCACCGACGCCTTCAACGACCAGCGTGGCGTCGTCATCTTCGATGACTTCGACGGTGGGGCGATCGTGAATTCGTTCGAATTCGTGGCGTGGCTGCGCACGGGTGGGGGCACGGCCTCGCCAGCGGACGGCTACAGCGTCTCGTTTGCGCGCTCGGACGACCCGGTGATCGAGAGTGGCGGGACCGGCTTCGCCCTCACCCCGAACGGTGTTGGCGCTGAACTCGGGGGGCTGCCCGAGGAGGGCACGACGACCGGTGTGTCGATCGGACTCGACGAATATTTCAACGGCGCCCCCGACGTGATCGGACTGTCGGTCCGGGTTGACAATGTTCTGGTCAACCAGACGGCGCTGCCGACGCTGAATGGCGCGGCGACGGACACCACCTCGCTGCAAACCGGCCCGGCGAGCGTGCCGGTGGACGAGAATTATGACGTCCCGGGCCACGAGTTTGTCGAACTGAGAATCAAGATGGATCCGGATTCCACGCTGGATGTGGAGTACAAGGGCGTCAAGATTCTGGACAATTTCCAGACGACCTGGTTTCCGAGCGCGGGCCAGATGGTCTTTGCCGGGCGCACTGGCAACGCGAATTCGCACCACCATGTGGACAACATCCAGATCACGACCACGGCGGCCACGCTCCCGAC
>CAZYHO010000340.1:0-5689 GCA_964647495.1 uncultured Akkermansia sp.
AATGCCCATCGTGCCCCCTCCATCGCGTCCTGGCAAGTGCCGCCACCCCGCAACGCCCCGTCGGGAAATCGATCAGGCGTGCCGGTGTCGGCCGCGCCGGGGGACTCCACCACAGCCTCCTTGGGTCTGCCGGTGATCGGAGCGATCAGCCAGCGGCTTCAACGCCCGGACCGGTAGGCCTCATCTTGCCCCCTCCATGGGACGGTTGTGACTTTGACCGGTGGTCGGGCGCCAGCCGCGGCTGGCAGCAGGTTGTGCTGAAACGCAATGGTCTCATCGCAGGTCCCACGGACGAGTGCTGTTGCCTTGACAACAAAGGGCGCCGACCGGATTCACGCCCTGTCCACAGGCGCCGGGAAGCGCCTCATCAAGGAAACGCGATCAGGCCGTGTTGACCTGGGGCGGCGATTCCGCTTGCTGGATGAGCGGGCGAAGGAATTCGCGGCCTCGCGGATAACCCGGAAGTTGTTTGTTGGTCGCAAAGGGAGATGTGGAAACGATGAGCGCGGTTACGTGAGCGGAAATCTGGTCCTGGGACTCCAGGACACAAGTATGTTGATCATCTCTTCGCGCATTCCCACAACAAATCAGCGAGCGGAGTCATTCAGTTCATTCAGGATGGTTCCCGGTGTGCATGCAGCGCCGTGAGCGGTTCTTCATGGCTGGCCGGTATCCACGGCGGCCGGCTGGCCGATGGCGGCGGCGATGATGGCGTGTTCGGTCCAGTCGGCGACGGGGCGCACGTCAGAGAGCACGCCGCGGCACATGACACCGATGGTGTCGCACACGCCAAGCAACTCAGGAAGATAGGAACTGACGAAGATGACCGCCCGGCCCTGCTCCGCCAGGTCGTTCATGATCCGGTAAATCTGCGCTTTGCTCCCGATATCGACGCCGCGCGTCGGCTCGTCGAGCAACAGGATGGTCGCCTCATGGTGCAGCAGGCGGCCAAGGGCGATCTTCTGCTGATTGCCGCCGGAGAGTTCGGCGACCGGTTGGGCCGGATGGCGCGCGCGCACGTCGAGCCGGCGCATCCAGCCGCGTGTCAAGTCGTGCTGCCGTCGCTGGCGGATCAGTCCGCCGCGCGAGAACGGGCCGGGCCGCGAAAGCGTGAGGTTGTCCGCCACGCTGCGGGCGAGCATGAGGCCTTCCTCCTTGCGGTTCTCGCTGAGCAGGCCGATGCCGGTGGCGAGACGCCGCGGCGGGGAGGCCCGCGTTTCCTCCCGGCCGCGCACCCAGACCGATCCCGCGACGGCCGGGGCGAGGCCAAAACAGACGCGAAGCGCCTCGGTGCGTCCGGCGCCGACGAGTCCGGCAATGCCGAGGATCTCGCCGGCCCTGAGAGTCAGGCTTGCCGAGCGCGGCCGGCCGGCGCCGGCCAAATCGCGCCACTCCATGACGGGAGCGCCCGGTGTGCGTGCCGCGCGCGGGTAGATGTCTGTCATTTCGCGTCCGACCATGAGCCGGACGAGATCGGCGAGACTGGCGCCAGCCATGGCGCCGCTCCCCACGCTTGCCCCGTCGCGCAGCACGGTGAACCGCTGGGCCACGCGCTGGCATTCCTCGAGGAAATGGCTGATGTAAATCACGCTGACGCCGCGCGCGCGCAGCCTGTCGATGACGCGGAAGAGATTCTCCGCATCGATCGCGGTGAGGCTGCTCGTCGGCTCGTCCATGATGAGGACGCGCGGGCGCCCGGTCAGAGCGCGCGCGATTTCCACGATCTGTTGTTCGGCGATGGTCAGTGAGGAGGCCGGCGCGTCGAGCGGGATGGTTTCGTGCTTCAGCTCGGCGAGCGCCTGCCGCGCCGCGTCGCGCGCCCGGGTGCGGCGCAGCCAGCCGAGCGTCGCCGGCTCCGCGCCGAGCAGGATGTTGGCTTCCACGCCGAGATGTGGCACGAGCGTCAACTCCTGGTGGATCATGGCCACTCCGCTGCGCCGCGCGTGCAGCGGCCCGGCCGGCGCAAAGGGCTCACCGTCCAGCTCCACTGTCCCGCAGTCGGCCCGCAACGCGCCGCTCAGGACCTTCATGAGCGTGCTCTTGCCCGCGCCGTTCTCGCCGATGAGCGCATGCGCTTCACCGGGCGCCACATCCAGCGACACACCGCGCAGCGCGCGCGTGGCGCCAAAACTTTTGCGCACATCAGCGACGCGCAGCCGCGGGGTCATGGCCGGCATGGGCGGGGGGCATCCTTATTTCAAGTAAGTGTCGAGTGGCGGGTGAAGCAGCTCCTTCACGGCGGTCTCGCCCATGTTTTCCTGCGTCACCAGCACCACGCCGGTGTCGATGCGGCTTTCGACCGGATCGCCCTTCAGGTGGCTGACCATCGTCATCACGGAAAGATACCCCATGAGCAGCGGGTTCTGGACCACGAGCCCCTGCACGTCCCCGTTCTTCAGGTCGAGGACCGATTGTGTCCCGGCGTCAAACCCGATCATCTTGACCTCGCCGCCTGCCTTGCCGATGTCGCGCAGCGCCTGCGTGGCCGAGATGGTCGATGTTTCGTTCACGCAGAAGATACCGTCGACCTCGTTCCCGAAGCGGTTCAGGAGGTTTTGGGCGGCCTGGTAGGCGGTTTCGCGCGTTGCGCCGGCATACTGGTCCGAGGAGATCATCTCGAGGCCTGGATGGCGTGCGACCGCTTCCAGGAACCCCTTCTCGCGCTCCTCGGTGCTCGCGGACCCCACCGCATACCGCAGCAGGATCAACTTTCCGCGGCCGTCGAGAAGCTGCGCCATCGCCTCGCCCGCCAGCTCGCCGCCCTTGAAATTGTCCGTCGCCACAAAGCTCAGGTGCCGCCTGGAGTTGAGCCCTGAGTCCATGATCACGACCGGCACACCGGCCTGCACCGCGCTTTCCACCGGCGCCGCGAGCGCCTGCGCGTCCAGCGGCGCCAGCACGATCCCGCTCACCTTCCGGCTGGCGAAATTCTCCACCACCTGAATCTGCTGGTCCCGGTCGTCCTCACGCAGCGGCCCTTTCCAGATCACCTCCACCGTCACACCCTGCGCCGCCAGTTCTTCCCGCGCCTTGAATGCCCCGGCATTGATCGTCTTCCAGAATTCATGCGTCGTCCCCTTCGGAATCACGGCGATCGTGAAATCGCCGCCGCTGGAGCTGTCCGTCCGGCCGCCACACCCGGACAAACAACAAAGGGCAAGGCTCGCCGCCGCCAGCCCGTATCGAATCAAAGGGGTCATCCGCCAAAACTAGGAAACTCCTCCGGCGATTGCAATCACGAAGGAACTTCCTCTCTCGTCTCCCTGATCCATGCCGGGCTCGGGTTGTGGGGCGGACGCGTCGGGTTGGAGTCCCTCCTGCATCGAGCGCGGCGCAATGCGCGGCATCACCAGGGGAGGCTGAATGTTTTGACGTGGGAGAAAAACTTCATGGCCTCGGTCACGCCTTCCTTGATGCCGAGGCCGGAATCGCGGACGCCGCCGAACGGGGTGTGTTCGAGCCGGAAACCGGGCACTTCGTTGATGTTGGTGGCGCCGGTGCGAAGGTCGCGGGCGGCTTTCATCGCGGCAGCGAGATCGTTGGTGACCACGGCGCTGCTCAGTCCGAACCGGCCGGAATTGTAGTACTCGATGGCGTCGTCGAGGTCGCGGATGCCGATGACGGGGGCGAGCGGTCCGAAGCTTTCTTCGCGGACGATTTCCGCGTCGCGCGGCACACCGGTGAGCACGGTTGGTTCGAGAAGAGCGCCGCGGCGGCGGCCGCCACAGAGCACGCGGGCGCCCAGGGCCACGGCGTCGACGACGCGTCGTTCGAGGAGTCGCGCCGAGTCTTCATTGATCACGGCGCCGACGAGCGTTGCCTCGTTTTCCGGATCGCCGCATGTCCAGGTGGCGGCAAGGGCGGCGAGGCGTTCGGTGAACGGATGGCGGATTTCCTCGGCCACGAGGATCCGCTTTACCGCGGTGCACCGCTGGCCGGAGTTGCGGAACGCGCCTTCGCAGGCGAGCCGGGCGGCGAGATCCAGATCCGCATCCGCCAGCACGATGAGCGGCGAATTGCCGCCGAGTTCGAGGCAGAGCTTTTTGTATCCGGCGCGCCGTGCGATCGCCTTGCCGGCTCCCACCGATCCGGTGAACGCGAGCGCTTCGATCCGCTCGTCCTCGATCATCGGGGTCACGACGTCATCGATCGGCCCGACGAACATCGAGAGCATCCAGCCCGGCAGCCCGGCCTCGTACAGCAGGCCGGCAAAGGTCAGCGCGGTAAGCGGCGTGCGCTCTGAGGGTTTGAGAATGACGGGCGCCCCTGCGGCGATCGCCGGCGCGAGTTTATGCGCCACCTGGTTGAGCGGGTGATTGAACGGCGTGATGGCGGCGGCCAGCGTCACCGGCTGGCGCGTGGTGAAGATTTTGCGCGCTCGTCCGGCCGGCGTGATGTCGCAGGAAAAGATCTGGCCGTCGTCCCGCAGAGTTTCCATCGCGGCGAAGTCCAGCACGTCCGATGTCCGGCCGGTTTCGTAGCGCGCCTCGCGGAGGCAGAGGCCTGATTCGCGCGTGATGAGCCGCGCGAATTCCTCCCGCCGGTCCGCGAGCAGGGCCGAGGCGCGGCGCAGGACCGCGGCTCGTTCGTGCCGTGCCAACGGGGAGCGGCCCGGGGCGCGCGCCGCGCGTATCGCCTCCTCGAGGTGAGTGCGGTCCGCCAAGGCGCAGGTTCCGGTCAGCGAGCCGTCATACGGATAGCGCACCTCGAGCGCCGCTCCGGTTTCGACAGCTCGGCCGGCAATGAAGGCAGGCAAATGCATGGGGATTCCTTAACCGGCGATCCCGTTGCAGGCGAAGTCGAAGATGTCGAAGTTGCGCGGATCGCCTTGAGCTTTTCGTTTGTGGGCGGGAGTGAGCGGCTCGGAGAGGATCATGGGGACCATTTCCTCGTAGCGGCCGCCGTGGGAGCGGAGCCCGCCATTCAGAACGGAAAGGTCGTGGTGTTCCGGCGTTTTTCCCAGCGCCACGTCCCGCGCGGCGAGAACGGTCAGATCGCCGATGCGGTCGGCGGCCAGCTCCAGTTTCAACGCGGCGAGATCCCGCGGATACACCTCGGTGATGCCCGGCTGCCGCAGGAGAAACCCTCCGGTTTCCGCGGCGCGCGCCGGATCGTCGAGGTGCACCATGACGAGCGACCCGAGCGCGCCGTGGTGGACGACATAAGGATCGGTGATCGGGCAGATCACCCGGCAGCCCGGCCCGAACGCGCCGGCGAGCAGCGATTCCACGTAGATGACGTTCGGTGAGCCGTCCGCGCAGTTTTTCGCATTCATGCCGTGATCGGCCGTGGCGGCCACCAGGCAGCCGGCGTCGAGCAACCGGCCGATCTGTTCGTCGATCCGCGCGTGGAAATCGAGGCTCTCCGCCTCCTCCGGCGCGAACTTGTGCTGCATATAATCGGTGAGCGACAGGTAGAGGAAATCGGCGCGGCCCTGTTCCACGAGCGCCGCGCCGGCTTCGAGCACATAGACCGACGCGTCCCCGGAATAAATCGGAGGGCGCGGTTTTCCGACGATGGCCTCGGCGTCGTCCACACCATGCGTCGCACGGCGAGCCTCGTGCGCCTTCTCCGACGAGAAGACGATCCCGCCGCGTTCGACGATGCCGTCGCCCAGCACCGTGCGCAGCTTTTCCTTCGCCGTGATGAACGCAACCGCCCGGCCCGCATCCGCCGCCGCGGTGAGGAT
>CAZYHO010000341.1:0-5689 GCA_964647495.1 uncultured Akkermansia sp.
AGGGTGCGCACGGGATAAGGATGAATCTTGCGGTCGGGCGTCACCAACACCAGGCCTTCCTGGATGGCCTGGGCGATGAGCAGGCGGTCAAAGGGGTCGTGATGGAGGGGAGGGAGCTTGCCACTGGTCCAGATAGCGTCGTTGCCCAAGGGCAGGAAGGTGATGCCGTGTTTTTCCGTGGCTTCGCGGATGAAGGCTTCAGGCGGCTGAGTGAGCGGCAGTTTGCCCTTGGTGAACTTGATCTGGATTTCAATGGCGGAGACCTGGCTGAAAACCAGGGTGTTGGCGCCGTTCTCCAGCGCCTCGCGCGCGGGCTGCGAGAGTTCCTCCGTATGGTCGGTGAGCCAGAGAAAGACGCAGGTGTCCAGCAGGAGGTTCACGGCTTGGCAGGCGGAAAGATTTCGCTCGCGTCGAAGTCACGTTGAATTTCCTCATCGGCCTCGAAAAACTCCGGTCCCACGGGACAGGAGCCTTTCATCAGCCCAAGCCGGCGTTTGGGCGCGGGGCTGCCGGCGCCGGGAAGCGGGCGGATCTCGGCAAAGGGTTTGTTGCGCTCGCAGAGGATGACGGTTTCCCCGGCCTTGACGAGGCGGGCGTAGTGAGCCAAGCGGGACTTGACCTCATGAAGATTTGCTTGGGTCATGTCGAAAGAGTAAATCAGGTCCAATTGTTGGTCAAGTCGTTCCGGCATCAGGAAAAATGAAATCCGCAACACCCGCCATCCTCAAGTGCTCTCCGGCTCTTCGCTGCCACTTTTTCTGCTGAGAAGACAGACACCCACTCTTTCGATCTGCGCCGGTTGCCATCCGGAGATTCCTGGGAGTGTGCGACACTGGCGATGAGCCGATAAAGGCGTCCGGGACGCCAGAATCCTCCTCACCCCGATGCATTGTATTTTGCCCTGGATCGTAGCCGGTGCGGATCGAAAAGCGGGCGTCTGGCATGCCTCGGGGTCGTGCTACGCGAGCAGGGCGTGGACGACTTTGCCGTGGACGTCGGTGAGGCGGTAATCGCGGCCGCCGTGGCGGTAGGTGAGTTTTTCGTGGTCGAGGCCGAGGCAGTGGAGGATGGTGGCGTGGAAGTCGTGCACATGGACCTTGTTTTCGGCGACGGTGGACGCGATGTCATCGGTGCCGCCGTACGCGATGCCGCCCTTGACGCCACCGCCGGCGAGCCATGACGAAAAGCAGGCGCTGTGGTGGCCGCGGCCCTTGGTGCCGTCGACGCCCGGGGTGCGGCCGAATTCGGTGGTCCAGACGACGAGTGTGTCGTCGAGCATGCCGCGTTGTTTGAGATCCTGGAGCAGTCCGGCGATCGGCTGGTCGATGTGTTTGGCGTGCCCGGCGTGTTCGGCCATGTCACCGTGCTGGTCCCAGTTGTGGCTGGAGCTGCCGTCGACGAGTTCGATGAACCGGACGCCGCGTTCGGCGAGGCGGCGGGCGACGAGGCATTGCCAGCCGAAGCCGTCGGTTTGGCCACGTTGGAGGCCGTAGAGCGCGTGGGTGGCGTCGTTTTCGCGGGAGAGATCGAAGACATCGGTGGCTTCCGTCTGCATGTGGAAGGCGGTTTCGAACGTGCGGAGGCGGGCGGCGAGATCGGTGTCGCCGGCGCGGTCGGCGAGGTGGCGGCGGTTGAAGGCGCCGGCGAGCCCGAGTTCGAGTTTCTGGAGCGAGGCGGGCGACGTGCGGCGGTCGAGATTGGCGATCGGTTCCTTGCCCGGGATGACGCGGACGCCCTGGTGGTGGGCTGGCAGGAAGTCATTGTTGAAGATTTGCAGGCCGGCGTACGGGAGCTGCGGGGCGAGGACGATGAAGGACGGGAGGTTCTGGTTCAGTGTGCCGAGCCCGTGGCTGACCCAGGCGCCGATGCCCGGGCGGGAGAAGAAGAACGATCCGGTGTGCATGCCGAGGGTGGCGTTGTAGTGCTCGTTGTCGCTCGACTGCATCGACTTGACGAGGCAGATGTCATCCATGCAGCCGCGGATGTGGGGAAAGAGGTCGCTGACGAGTGTGCCGCAGCGGCCGCCGGGGCGGAACTCCCATCCCGGCTTGAGCAGCACGCGCTGCTGGTTGGAGAGGCCGCCGCCGATGCCGGTGGTTTTGCCGTCCGCGGCGAAGAGCTGCGGCTTGTAGTCGAACGTGTCCATGTGCGAGACGCCGCCGTTCGAGAAGATGAAGATGACGCGCTGCGCCGTGCCCGGGAGGCGCGGCGACTTTGGCGCGAGCGGATCGGCGGACGATTCCGCGAGCAGGCGCGAGACGATGCCCGGCAGGAGGAGCGAGGCGCCGGCGAGCGAGCGGATGGCGTCGCGGCGGTGGAATCGGCGAGGTCTTGGGGTCATGGCGGCGAGTGCGGGCGATCGGATGGCGGCGGGACCGGCAGCGCGGCGGCCGGCCGGGGCGGGGCGGGGAAAAGTCAGTCAAGATACACCAATTCCGTGAGTCTGAAGAGTGAGCGGGCGAGGGCGGTCCAGGCCTCGGATTCGAGGCGGTCATCGGGCGTGCCGCCGGCGCGGAGCGTGTCCCGCGCGGCGGAAAGAAAGGCTTCGGCCTGCGCGATCTCGCCGGCGGTGGGCGGGCGGGCGAGCAGGCGGCGGAAGGCGAGGTCGAGGCGGTCGGTGGCGCCGGGCGCGGCGTCCATGATGTGCGCGGCGAACACACCGGCCATGGAGTGGACGAGCGGGTCGTTGATGAGGAAGAGCGCCTGCAACGGCGTGGTGCTCGTGCCGCGGACGGGCGTGCTGGTCGAGGGATCGGCGCCGTCGAAGATGGCGAGGAACGGGTGGCGCTGGATGCGCTGCGTCATGAGGTAAACGCTGCGGCGGTTGGTGTCGTAGACGGCTTTGAAGGGGTTGTGCTGGGTGAATTTCCGCTCGTCCTCGGGCGGGAACGGATGAGGCCCGCCGGGCGTGAGGTCGAGTGCGCCGCCATGCCAGAGCAGCGTGTCGCGGATGGCTTCGGCGTCGAGGCGCCGCCTGGGGAAGTGGCTGTAGAGATCGTTGGCAGGGTCGTCCGGGTGGGCGGGCGCGGCGGCCTGTCGCCAGGTGCGCGATCCGAGGATGAGCCGGTGCATTGACTTGACGCTCCAGCCGTCGGCGATGAAGCGCACGGCCAGCCAGTCGAGCAATTCCGGATGCGTCGGCGGTTTCCCTTGTTTGCCGAAATCGTTCGGGGTCGGCACGAGGCCTTTGCCGAAGTGTTGCAGCCAGATGCGATTGACCATGACGCGCGCGGCGAGCGGGTTGTCCGGCGAAAGGATCCAGTCGGCCAGTTCGCGGCGGCCGCTGCCGGTGGCGCCGTCCGGCAATCGGGCGCCGCCGAGCACCGTGAGGAAGCGGCGGGGCACGACAGGACCCGGTTTCGCCGGATCGCCGCGCATCTGGAGGCGGGCGTCTCCGCGGCGCGAGCCATCGGCGACCGCGTAAGCGAGGACCGGCAACGGGTCGCGGTCGAGGGTGGCGAGCGCGCTTTCAAGCTCGGCGCGTTTCTGCTCCAGCGGGGCGCGGTCCTCGCCCTCCGGTGTTTTTTTGAGGCGCTCGTCGAGTTTGCCCAGCCCGGAGCGCAGCCGCCCGAGTTCATTGTGGCGGTGTTGATGCGCGGCGGTGGCGGCCTCGACTTCATCGGGCGGCACCATCGGCACGAAGTCGCGCTGCTTGTGGTCCAGTTCGATGCCCGGCCACGGGTAGCGTGTGCTGCTGAAGATGCCGTAGAGCGCGTAATAATCTTCGGTGGTGAGCGGATCGAACTTATGGTCGTGGCAGCGGGCGCAGTTGATCGTGAGCCCGAGGAATGTGCGGCCGAGGTTGTCGATGGTATCCTCGATGGTCAGGTGCTGCGGGTAATCCTCGACGCGCGATCCGAAGCGGCGGCTGTTGGCGAGGTATCCGGTGGCGACGAGCTGGGCCGCCGAGCGTTGTGGCAGCAGGTCGCCGGCGATCTGATCGCGCACGAACTGGTCGTAGGGCAGATCGTTGTTGAACGCCTCGATGACCCAGTCGCGGTACAGGTGGTGCTGCGGGATGGGGAAATCGGAATTGTCCCCCGCGGTGTCGGCGTACCGGACGACGTCGAGCCAGTGGCGGCCCCAGCGCTCGCCGTAGCGCGGGCCGGCGAGCAGGCGGTCGACGCGCGCCGGCACGGCGGTGTCCGGGTTTCCGAGGGACTCGGCGGCGAAATCGGCGGCCTCTTCCGGCGTGGGCGGCAGACCGGTGAGCGTGTAGTGGAGCCGGCGGGCGAGGACCGGGGCCGTGGCGTCGGGAGCCGGGGAAAAGCCGGCGTTTTCCATGGCGGCGAGGATGAAGCGGTCGATGTCGTTGAGCGGCCAGGACGAATCGCGGACGGCGGGCACGGGCGGCTGGGCGAGCGGGCGCAGCGACCACCATTGCCTGGCCTGGTCCCAGTCGATCTCGTGTTTCGCGGCGGCGGCGGCCACGGTGTCATCGGTGCGCGGGTCGGGCGCACCCATGGCGATCCATTCGGTGAGCGCGGCCACGTCTTCCGGCGCGAGCGCCGCTTCGGGTGGCATGGCGTAGTCGGGCAGCACGCGGTGGATCGACTGGATGATCAGGCTGGCGTCGGGATCGCCCGGGACGAGCGCCGGGCCGTGGTCGCCGCCGCGGGCCACGCCGGCGCGCGAATCGAGCAGCAGGCCGCCCTTGATTTCCACTGACTTGGCGCTGTGGCACTCGTAGCAATGGTTGACGAGGACAGGGCGCACCTTGCTCTCGAAAAACGCGATCTGTTCCGGGGTGGGATCGGCGGTCATCTCGCGCGCCGGCGGCGGGGGGATCGGCGCGTCTCCGGCCCAGAGTTCCACGCCGGAGAGGTTCGCGCCGCCGTGGCCGGGCGCCTTCGCCCTCACGGTGACCTTGCCGTCCACGCTCTCGCACGGCCAGGGGCCGAGCTTGTGCCATGTGCCCGGGCCGCCGCTGTGAAACTCCTCGATCATCGCCCGGCCGTTGAGCAGGAGGGAGAATTGCTCGCTCATCGCGTCCTCCCAAAGGTGCAGCACGATCTGGTATTTCCCCGCGGGCAGGTTCGAGAACGTCAGGTCCACCTGCGATCCGATCCGGCTGCTGCGCAGCATCCGCGTGCGCGCCGCTTCGACCGGCGGGCGCAGGACGATCGACTGGTTCTCGAATCTCTCGCCACTGGCGTGGAAATCGCGCGCGCCCTCCTCGGCCTCCCATGCCCGGCCTTCGATCGTCGCCGCGGGGCCGTTCAGATTGATCACCCGCAGGAGCTGCGCCTCCGCGCCCCACGCCGCCCCGGCCCAGAGGCCGGCCGCAACACAGCCCAGGCGACTCCAGCCGGAGACCGATGACGCGGATCCCGCGATGGATTTGGACAACATCACTATTGAGGGAAAACTTCCGAAATGTGCCGGTTGCCGCGCGCGGCGCAACGCTGAAACGGATTCAGGGCACGGCTCTTTCCCTCGGTGCCCGCCCTATGGGGAGGGTGGGAATACGAGTGGAAGTATTCTTTGCGCGGTCCGCGTGCCGGCCGTAGGGTCACCTCGAACGCACCCATACCATGACGACGATTTCTCTGTTAGCGGCACTGCCCATCGGTGGCGGTGAAATGGCGGTTATCATCTTGCTGCTCCTGCTTTTGTTTGGAGCCAAGAAGCTCCCGGAACTGGCCCGCGGCATGGGCAAGAGCCTGGGCGAATTCAAGAAGGCCAAACA
>CAZYHO010000342.1:0-3856 GCA_964647495.1 uncultured Akkermansia sp.
CGATCGTAATCGCGCGGGAGGACGACGCGGCCGAGGGTATCGTAGCGGTCGGGGGGCGCCACGGGCGGGATGGCATCGCGGGCGCACGGGACCACATGCGCGGGGCGGCGCGAGCGCCATGCCGCGGGCACCTGTTCGCCGGTGAGCGGGTCGACCGGGACATCGACAATGCCGGCGGGGCGGGGGAGCGAGGTGAGGTCGCGGCGCGCGGCCACCCATTCCATGATGTCGCGCCAGATCGGCGCCGCTCCGGACACGCCGCTGACGCGGTCCATCGGGCGGTGGTCGAAATTGCCGACCCAGACGCCGACCGTCAGCTCGGCGGTGTACCCGATGCACCAGTTGTCGCGGAAGTCGGTGCTCGTTCCGGTTTTTACGGCGGCGGGAAAGTCGAGGCGCAGGACCGAGTCCAGCCCGAAACACCGGCTGCGCGCCTGGGCGTCGCCGAGCATGTCACCGATCAACCAGCACGCTTCGGCGCTGAGCGGTCGATCCGGCGGTGCGGACGGCGTGCGCGCGTCTTGGGGCGGTGCGGCATCGGGTGCGGCGCCGGGAGTGGATTCAGGCGCGGCGGTGTCGTCTTCGAGGCGCATGACCACGGGGCGCCACTCGCCGAGGCGGGCGAGGCAGGCATAGGCGTTGACGAGGTCGATGAGGCGCGCCTCGGCGTTTCCGATGGTGAGTCCGAGGCCGTAGTGATCCGGTGTTTGATCGAGGGTGGACAGGCCGAGCGTCTGGAGCGTGTTGTGGAGGACTTCCGGGCCGCCGATGCGTTGCAAGACGCGAATGGCAGACAAGTTCAGGCTGTTGGCCAAGGCCTCGCGGTAGCTCATCGGGCCGTACTGGCGGCGGTCGTAGTTGTGCGGCGTGTACACTCCCGTCGGTGTCACATACTCGACCGGCAGGTCATCGACGATGGTGGCGGGGGAGTCTCCCTGTTGCAGCGCGAGCAGATACGTGAACGGCTTGAGCGTGCTGCCGGCGGACCGCCGCGCCAGCGCGCCGTTGACCTGGCCGCCGCGCGGGTCAAAAAAATCGGGCGAACCCACGAGCGCGAGCAGCTCGCCGGTGTGGTTGTCGAGCACGGCGACGGCGGCTTCGCGGACGTGATGTGCTTCGAGGCTCGCGAGGCGGCGCCGGACCGCCGACTCGCAGAACTGCTGGAGTTCGAGGTCGAGCGTCGTGCGGATCCGGGCGCCGGGATCGTGAGCATCATCGCGGCTGTCAGTCCGCGTGGTTTTCGCCGCGCCGGGACTTGAATCGGCGAGCAGCATTTCGACGAAGTGGGGGGCCTCGAAGCCGCCGGTCCATCGGCGCAGGCGGAGAGGTTCGGCGGCGGCGCGCGCCGCCTCGCGCTGAGTGATGCGGCCGTCCTCGCGCATGCGCGAGAGGATCCACTCCTGCCGCCGCTTGGCTCCCTCGAAGTTGCGATACGGATTGAGGCGGGTGGGGGCCTGCGGAAGGCCGGCCAGGAAAGCGCACTCGGCCAGGCTCAGGTCGGCGAGTGGTTTTTTGAAATAGAGGGCGGCCGCGGCGGCGCAGCCTGTCGTCTGGTTTCCGTAGTTCACGCGCTGGAGGTACTCGGTGAGGATGCGCTCCTTCGTCCACGAGATCTCCAGCTTCCGGGCGTAGGCCATTTCCCGGACCTTGTCTTTCCATGTGCGGTTGTTGTAGCGTTCGTGAGCCACCTTGACGAGCTGCTGGGTGATGGTCGATGCCCCGGAGACCCGGCGGCCGGCGACGATCGAATCGACCATGGCACGGGCGACGCCGATGGCGTCGATGCCGCCGTGCCGCCAGAAACGCTGGTCCTCCGCGGAAATCGTGGCATTCGCGAGATGCTGGGGGATTTGCGAGAAGGTCAGTGATTGGACCCGCTGGCCGTCGGCGAGGAGGCGGCGCAGCGGGCGTCCGGTGCGGTCGGTGATTTCGGGTCCCGGTGCGGGCGGGGCGAGCAGGGGAGCCGGAATGGCCAGGAAACGCGGCAGGCCGTGGTACGCCAGCACGCCGAGCATCGCGAGGATGGTCAGCCGCCGCCCCCAGCGCCACCAGGCGCCGGGCCGCTTTGGCGCGGCTTCCTGGCCTTTGTGCTTCTTCGGGGCGCGGCCCCGGGCTGGAAGCGGCATGGTCATCACTTTTGTTCCGCGATGGTTTCGGCGGCGGTCCGGGCGCTCAGTCGCTGCGTGCCGCTGAGCCCGTACTGGTCCGGAGCGTACATGGCTTCGACTTTGGCCGGTGGCGCGGTCACTTCGCCTTCGGCGACGACGCGCGTCAGATAACTCAGGCGGTAGCGGCCGGCTCTCCACACGTTGTCCGCGAAGAACAGGGCGCGGTCCTGCCGCAATTCCTGGTGGCTCGACCACCACGGGTTGATGATGTCCGGATCCTGGTTCGGCGGCGCGGCCGCCGCCACCTGGGCCTGGCTGGTGAAGTTTGGATTGATGGCCTCGAGGATGGCGGGCAGCGGATCGTCGATGGCAAGGTATTGCTCAGGTTTGGGGACGCGCAGGTCCAGCGTGACGGCGACCAGGTCGCCTACCTCGAGGTTGTCCGTGGAGGTTGTGCGGCCATCCGGCAAGACTTTGGCGTATTGCCGTGTGAGAGCGAAACCTTCGTTCCGCGGCTCCAGCGGAAGCAGTTTGGGCCGCGCCCGCACGGTGACCACCGCGCGGATCAGGCCGGCCGGCGGGCTGCTGATGGTGAGCCGGCGGGCCGACTCCTGGCCGTCGAATTCCAGCGTGATGGAACGCGCGGTGGGCGCCGCGGGCAAAGCGATGGTGGCAGTGTGGCCGGCGAATGCGACATCCAGGCTGGTCTCGCCGATCCGTGAGTCGAACGACTGGCTGGCGTGCGCCAGTGCCATGAGGCCCCAGGCATTGTCGAACGTATTGGACCAATGTCCGTGAGGTTTGCGTTCATTGATGAGCCGATCGACGAGAGCCGCGGTCGTGGGGTGGGCCGGATCGATTTTGCTCCAGACGAGGAGGTTGAGGGCGGTGAGCCTCGATCCGAAGATGCCGTGGTGCCAACTTTCGAGGGTTTCGCTCAGAGGGTCGTCGAGCAGTGTGACGGCCTGATCGCGCTCGCCGCCGCTTTCGAGGATCGCGAGGGCGAGCAGAGCGCGGGCCGGGTGAGTGAGGAACCTGCTATTCCTGGCGAGCACGTCGTGGTAGGCCGGTTCGGTGCGCTCGAGCAGCGCCAGCGTGTAGCAGGCGAACGCGCGATCGTAGAGGGCGGCGGGATCCGTGGTTTCGGCGGCGTTCCGGAGGGATTCCGAGAGGTAGGAGGCCAGCCATGCGAGTCTTTCGTCGGGGACCTGGGCGCCCGCTTTGCGGGCCAGCGCCAGAGCCATGCCACCGTAGGCGCTCGCCCAGTGGGTCGGTTGTGAGGCGCCGGGCCAGTACCCCAGGCCGCCGCCGGCGGTCTGCATCGACAGCAACCGGCTGGCGCCATGCTGGATCGCTTGTGCGACGTCCGCTTTGCTGCGCCTGGTCCACGGCTCGGGGTCTCCGAGCGTGTGGAGCGCGAGCCACGGCATCATCGAGGAGGTCGTCTGCTCCACGCAGCCGTACGGATACTGGAGCAGGTACGCGAAGGCGCCGGTGGCCTCCAGCAGCAGGGAATTGGACAATGTCACGGTCACTTCGCCGCGTCCCTGGAGCAATTCGGGATCGACGGTGGCCAGCAGGTTGGCCGGCTCCGCGCCCGGTTTCAGGAGGGCGTAGCGCATTTCGCTCAGCACCGGCTGGGCGTATCCGACCGCCAGTGTCGACTGAACCGAATCGGCGAGCGCGTGGCCCGGAGTCACGGAAACCGCTTTCCACTGCCAGACGGCCGAGCCGGCTTCGGTGAATTC
>CAZYHO010000342.1:3956-5641 GCA_964647495.1 uncultured Akkermansia sp.
GTCACCGGCGGCGGCGACCGCGATCAGCCGGAAGCGCGTCAGGTTGTCGGGCACGGTGAACGGGACGCGCACTTTTCCGGCGTCGTCTGTGAACAATGAGCCGTGGAAAAAGGCGACAGGCTGGAAGTTGCGCCGCAACCGCTCGCTGGCCTGTCCTTCGCCCTCGCCGTCGCCACCGCCGATCATGTACCCCTTGTTGGTGAAGGCCAGTTCCCGGGGATCTTCGGGAAGCAGGGAGATGAGCGATGTGCCGGTGAGCACGGCCAGGGCCTGTGGTTTGTGAAAGGCGCTCCAGAGATCCGGGATCTGGTAGGGGAGGAGCGTGAGCACGCCGTCGTCTGCCGCCCAAAGCGTCACTTCCGCGCCGGCGACCGGCGCCCCAAGCTGGTCTGTCACGGTGGCCGTGGCATACCCCTGGTCGCCGGGCCGGTAGGCGGGATCGCCGGATTCGACGGTGACGGCCAGGCGGGAGCGCGCGTCGGTGACGCGCAGTTCGGTGAATCCGATCTTGCAGTCGGTGGATTTGTGGCGTCGCGTGCTGGCATCGGCGCCGCGCACGATGAACACGGAGACGAAGGCGTTCGGGGCCAGATCCGGGGTGAGCGGCACTTCGATCACCTGGGCGTTGGAGGTGATGTCCGTAAAGAAGTGCCGGAAGATGTGGCGCCGTTCGATCGTGACCAGCGCCCGGCCGGCCATCGGTGACTTGACGAGCAGTCTGGCCGTTTCGCCTTCCTGGTAGGATGTCTTGTCGGGTGTCACGTCGATGTGCACCCCGTCGCGTTCGTTCCAGCTTGCCCATCCCTGGCCGTGAACCTGGACGCTGGTCACCGAGGCGACGGCGCGGCCGTCCGGGTCGGTCGAACGCGCGGTGATGTAATAAAAGCCCGGTTCTTCTGGCGACCAGGTGAACGCGGCCTCCTCGTGGCGGCCGGGCGGCACGGTCACGGTGGATTCGGCCACCACACCGCGCTGGGCCTCGGTCCAGACGTTGGAGCCGCCGCCGACCGTCTGGACGCGGACGGTCACGAAATCGATCTTCTCGACCGTCACGCGGGCTTCGACGGTTTCCGGCCACGGTTCACCATCGGTGCGGGCGGCGGCGAGCCCGATGTCGACCGCTTCGCCGGCGCCGATCATGCCGTCGTGGCGGCGGAGGCCGAGGTAATAGGCGGACGGATGGAATGTGCGCTGCCAACTTTCGGTGATGGTCTGCTGGTTGAGGTCCGTGACTTCCGCGGTGAGCGAGACGCTTCGCGGGAACTCGACAAACGGGGCGCCCGGGACGGCGAACTCGAGCGTGGCCTTCCCATCTTCGGAAAGGTCGGTGCGCGCCTGGGCCGTGACAATGTGGGAATCCGTTTCGTCCGGCGGGACTTCGTTGTACCCGTCGGCATCCCAGTAATACGTGTCGCGCGAGTCGAGAAAGGCGTGCTGCGGAAAGGATCCGGACTGGAATCCGCCGCGCGATACGTTGGCGGTCCACGCAAGCCTGGCCTTGCCGAGCGGTTTGCCGAGCAGGTAGCGCGATTGCAGCGAGATCGACGCTTTCTCGTCCTCCAGCGCGAACGAGGAGTCGTCGAAGGTCGTCTGGAATGTGTTCGGTTTGTATTCCTCGACCATGAACGATGTGCGGAACGCGATGGTCGCGACCGCGTTCCCGCCATCGCTTTCTTCCTCGCCTT
>CAZYHO010000343.1:0-5630 GCA_964647495.1 uncultured Akkermansia sp.
ACCGACTTCATCGAGTGCTTCAACAACGACCATCAGGTGACCGAGCATTTCCATGAGTTCGCCATGGGACTGCAGACGGACGACGCGGGAAATTTCTACTACGCGAAGTCCGCGCGTCATGCGCTGCCTGCGGTCGTTCCGCATCACGGCACGCTGTTGCGCGTGAGCGCCGACGGATCGCGCACGGACATCCTCGCCCATGGATTCCGCGCCGCGAATGGCGTCTGCCTGAACGAAGACGGCAGCTTTTTTGTCACCGATCAGGAAGGCCATTGGACGCCGAAGAACCGGATCAACCACGTCCTGGCCGACGGCGGCTTCTACGGAAATCTCTTCGGCTACACCGCGGTGACCGATACCGCGGACAGCGCGATGCGGCCGCCGCTGGTCTGGATCACGAACGACAAAGACCGCTCACCCGCCGAACTCGTGCGCGTTCCCCGGGACGCCTGGGGACCGCTCGGTGGATCGTTGCTCAACCTCAGCTATGGCTACGGCCGGCTTTACGTCGTCCCGTTCGAGTCGGTCGGCGGCCGGCTGCAGGGCGGCGTCTGCGAACTCCCGATCCCCGACCTTCCGACCGGCGTCATGCGCGGTCGGTTTCACTCCGATGGATCGCTTTACGCCTGCGGCATGGTCGGCTGGGCGACCAACTGCCGCCAGGACGGCGGGTTTTACCGCGTGCGTCCCACAGGCCATCCGGTCCATGTGCCGGTGGCTCTCGCTTCGCGCCCCGGAGCGCTTGCGCTGACGTTTTCCGATCCGCTGCCCGCCGGAGCGAGTGCCAGTAGTTTTAAGGCGCGGACGTGGAAATTGCGGCGCAGCGCGGATTACGGATCACCGCATATCGACGAACGGCCGCTGAGCATCGAGACGGCGACAGTCGAGGCGGACGGCCGCACCGTGACCCTGAACCTGCCGGATCTCGCGCCGGCCGACGGAGTGGAAATCGCCTGGCAATTGCCGGGCGCGGAGGGGGCCGGCATTTCCGGTGCGATCCATATCACGCTGCATGCGCTGGGGGCCGGCAAGTAGGGAGAGTGCTGTTTCAGCGGGCGCTGCGGAAGTAAAGCTGGCCTGTGGCCGGCATCGGAATGACGTAAGGGCTGGAGGCGCCGCCGACGGTTTGCCATGTGCCGGTCCCCATGGTCAGCGAACTTTGCAGCGTGCCGGTGTAGGTGATGACGATATTGCCGCCTTGCACGGCGATATTGATCGTATCGGTGGTTGGCGGGGGCGCGATGGTGGTGGTGAGCCGGATGTCGTCGATGAAGGCATTTTCGTTCAGGCCGCCGGTGCGCGCGCCCCAGACGAAGCTGGCATTGCTGAGTCCGTTCCATCCGGGGAGTGGCACGTTGTAGAAGATGACTTCGTTGTTGTACCAGACGTCCACGGTGCCGTCGGCATCCACTTTGACCACGGTCGGGAAGTAGTCCGGGTCGCTGAGGAAGGCGCTGAAGGGCATCGGTTTTTCGGCGAGCTGGGCGCCCTGCCAGCGCAGCGAAATGCCGGGCACGTCGAGGCCACCGTTCTCGTATGTGTCGAACGAGACGACGAGACCATTGCCGCTGCCCTCTTCTCCGAACAGGGTCGGGGCAGTGGAATTGCCGACATCGTTGCCCCAGACGAACGAGACACCGTCGGCTGGCGGGCTGCTGCCGCCGCCGATGCGCATGGCCCATGAGGCGACCATGGAATTGACCGGCTGGCCCGCGTTGAAGTCATCGATGAAGAGCATGCCGTTCTGATCGTTGCCGGCGGTCGTCAGGCTGACGTAACCGGAACCGTCGATGCCTTCACCCACGTCCTCGAAGGCAACGCCGGCGAAGCCATAGGCGACGGTGGAGTTGGCGTCGAAATCGAGCTGCGCGGTGGGCGGGGGCAGCGTCGGATCGATGACGGTGAGGACCGCGATGTCACTCGGGACCGGTCCGGCGAGGCCAGTGGCGAGGACGCGGAACTGGGCGCCATTGTCGGCGAGCGTGGTGGCGGGCGTGGAGTAGGAATCGCTGTTGGCGCCCAGGATATTCGTGAAAGCGACGGACCCGGCCGGAGCCGACTGCCATTGCCAGGCGGAAACCTGGCCGGGATCATTGACTCTGGCAGTGAAGGCGGCGGGGGTGCCGGTGAGCACGCCGATATCCGACGGCTGCACCGTGAAGCTCATCGGCCCGACATAGTTTTCGGTGTGGATGAGCACGTTGTCGACCCAGTGGGTTTCCACGGCGCCGCCCGTGCGCGCCGCCAGGTTGAATCTGGCATTGGCCATCCCGCTCCAGTTCGGGATCTGAACATTGTTGAACACGACGATGTTGTTGAACACGACATCCATGGTGCCGTCGTTTTCGATGCGGATGCCCACCGGGACCCAGTCGGGCTGCTGGAAAAACGCGCGCGTCACCGGCACCTCGGGTACGATGAAGGCGTTGAGGTACTTGATCCCGATGGCCGGGGCCTCGCCGACGCCGTTGTCCGGGTTGGCATCGGTATTGTCGTAGGTATCGAAGGTGATACTGATCCCGGTGCCTGCGCCGTCCTCGGCGCCGGCGATGGTGTCGGCCGGCGCATCCTCGCCCCAGTTGAAGCTGAAACCGTCCGCCGGGACCGCGGGCACGATGGTGCCGGTTGCGGTGAGGTTGACGTGGAACGTGGCGATCAGGCTTCCCTGGGCGTTGCCGCCGGAGAAGTTTTCGACGACGAGCGCGCCGCTCTGGGTGCCGACGGCGTCGGTCAGCGAAAGGTAACCGGAATCATTGACGCCTCCCTCGGTGAGGACCATGGCATTGCCATACGTATCGATGACCGCGGCGGCGGCCGATCCTGTGTTGGTCAGGTCACCGGAGTCGAAGGTGAGCAGGATGTCCGGAGCGCCGGGCGGGGTGAAATTGAGCACGGTGAGCAACGCTTCCCGGCTGGTCAGGTTCGAGGCGCCGACGGCGACCCGGGCGCGGAAACGGGCGCCGTCATCACCCACGACGAGCGGGTCACTGATATAGACGGGGGAATTGGCGTTCAGAATGTCAGCGAAATCGGCATCGGAGGCACCTTTGCGCTGCCATTGCACGGTGGCCGGCGGGAAAGCGTAATTGGCGTTCACCGTGAATTGAGCGTGGGCTCCCGTGATGGTGAGCAGATCGCTCGGTTCCTGGGTGATCTGGATCGGGCCGGCGTAAGCAGTGGTGGTCAGGCGCACGTTGTCGATCTCGTACTGCTGGTTCAGGCCGCCGGTGCGGGCGTAAAACCCGAATCTGCCATTGGCGAGGGCGGACCAGGACGGCACCTCGACATCCTGGAAGTAAATGCGGCCGTTGAAGGCCACGGTAACCAGACCGGCGGGGTCGAGGCTGATGGCGACCGGCGCGAAGTCGAGATCCGTGAACACCTCGTACGGGGAAACGCGCGCCGTGGCGAGTGTGGTCGTGCCCCATTTGAGGTCGATGGTGGGCGCCTCGCCGACGCCGTTGAGTGGATTGCCATCGGTGTTGTCGTACACGTCGAAGCACAGGCGCAGGCCGGAGCCGGCGCCTTCTTCGGCATCGCCGACGATGCCGTCCGGAAGATCGGCCGCCCAATTGAAGCTGAAGCCGTCGGCGGGAGGCAGGGTGCCGGTACCGAGCCGCAGATCGAAGGCGGCGAAGATGGACGAGATGGAGGCGCCCGCGTCGATATCGTTGAGGATCAGAGTTCCCGCGATGCCGTTGACCGCGTCGGTGAGCTGGACGAATCCGGAGGGATCGATGAGCGCGTTTCCGTGGAGGGCGCCTTCGGCGGGCGGGAGGACCCCGCCGTCGAAACTCTGCGTGTAGTCGGCAGCCGGCGCGGGCAGGGAGCCGACTGTCAGCGTCACTTCGTCGGAGAAAGTGGTTCCCATGCCATCGGTGATGGCGAGGCGGTACTGGGCGCCGTTGTCGGCGGCGATCACCGGGCTGGCGGAGACGAAATCGCGGCTGTCGGCGCCGATGATGTCGAGAAAGGTGGCGCCACCCGGTTCCTTGCGCTGCCACTTGAAGCCTGTCGCCACGGCCTCGTTGGCGAGCAGAGCGAAGAAGCGGGCGGGAGATCCGGCGATGAAGGTGGATGACTGAGGCTGGTGCACGATGGCGGCCTGCAATCCGCCGGTGGTGGTGGTGAGGTTGAAGTCGTCGATGAAGACATTCATGTTCAGGCCACCGGTGCGGGCGCCCAGGGCGAAGCGGCCGCCGACTATCGGCTCGTAGGGCGTGTAGAGCTTGTCGAAGTACGTCACGCCGTCGAACACCACGGTCAGTGCCCCGTCCGGGTCCAGCTTGATCTGCGCATCGGCCCAGATGGGAGTTCCCGCTTCCCCGGTGATGAGCGCATCAAGGCCCGGTTTGACCTCCGCGAGTTGCGCGTTGTTCCAGCGGATGGTGATAGCCGGGGCCTCGCCGGCGCCGTTGTCGTAAATGTCGAAGGCCACGATCAGTCCGTTGCCGAGACCTTCCTCGCTGATGCCGCCGTCCGCCAGATCGTTGGCGAAGCTGAAGCTCCAGCCGTCGGCGGGTGGGCTGGTGCCGCCGCCGGCGCGCACCTTGAAGGTCGCATTGAGGCTGTTCACCGGTTCGCCGCCGTCGAGATCTTCGATGATCCAGGCGCCGAGCATGCCGTTGACGTTGGTGACCAGCTTCATGGCCCCGCCGGAAAAACCATCGATGGTATCGGCCAGGGTGTTGCCGTGAACCGACGACCCGGCCGGAGTCTGCCCATCGTCGAAATTCGCATTGAACTGTCCGGCGTTCAGGCCGGCAGGGAGAACGATCAAGAGACAGGCGGTGGACAGCCAGCCGCCCTGACAAAACGGGGATTTCATGGGGCTTTGAAGGGTTAGGGTTTACGGGAAGGCGTAGAGACAGGCCGTTTGATGGGCCAGTATCAGGAAATATCTTATTAGGGAAATTTGACCAGAAAAATCATTCGAAGTCGACACACAAATTCTACGCCGACGGGAGCTTCCTCCCGGCCGACGGGCAGTCCAGGGCGGTGAAGCGGCGGGTGAGGGCCGTGAGCGAGTCCTCGACCCCCATGCGTTCGAGCGAGCTGGCGCCGACGAACCCATGGGCGTCGGTGTGGGCCATAACGCGAGCGGCGTCTTCCGGTGTGTTGATCGGACCGCCGTGGCAGAGGAAGAAGATGTCGTCGCGCACGGCGCGGGCGGCATCGATGATTTCCTGCGTGCGCTGCAGAGTGAAGTCCCAGGAAACGACCGCTTGGGTGACACCGATCGACCCGCCGACGGTGGTGCCGACGTGGGCGATGATGGCGTCGGCGCCGGATTTGGCCATTTCGACCGCCTCCTCGGGCGAGCCGACGTACACGACGCTGAAGAGGTCCATGCGGCGGGCCAGGGAGACCATTTCGAACTCCTTCTTGACGCTCATACCGGTTTCTTCGAGGACGCCGCGGAAATGGCCGTCGACGATGGTGTGGGTGGGGAAATTATTGACTCCGGAAAACCCCATCTCCTTGACCTTGCCAAGCCAGTGCCACATCCGGCGGCGCGGGTCGGTGGCGTGCACGCCGCAGATGACCGGAGTTTCCTCGACGACGGGAAGGACCTCGTACTCGCCGATTTCCATGGCGATGGCGTTGGCGTCGCCGTAGGCCATCATGCC